>JAKZYK010000180.1:0-4513 GCA_047514485.1 Gammaproteobacteria bacterium | reverse complement strand
CAGGGTCGAGGCGACGCTCACCGGGGTCTTCCCCTGGGCGCGGCACGCGCTTAGCGGGCGGCTCGAGGCCTGGGGCTCGGCCGGCTACGGCCAGGGCGAGCTCACGGTGACGCCGAAGAAGCCGGGGACGGACGAAGACGGTGCGGCGATGCGCGCGGACCTCGACCTGTGGATGGCGGCGGCGGGGCTGCGGGGCGTGCTGCTCGACCCCGAATCGGGGTCCGGCTTAGATCTGACCGGCAAGACCGACGCGATGGTCGTGCAGACGGCCTCGGGCCGCGGGCGCAGCGCCGACGGCGGCAATCTTGCGCCCGCCCGGGCCACGGTGAGCCGGCTGCGCTTCGGCCTGGAGGGCTCCCGGCCGATCCGGCTCGGCGGCGGGGCGACCCTCACGCCGAGCCTGGAGATCGGGGTGCGCCACGACGACGGCGACGCCGAGACCGGTTTTGGCCTCGACCTCGGCAGCGGGCTCGCGCTCAGCGACCCGGGGCGCGGTCTCGAGGCCGAGCTGCGCGGGCGCGGGCTCGTGAGCCACGAGTCGAAGGGCTTGCGCGAGCGCGGCTTCTCGGGCGCGCTCAACTGGCGCCAGAAGCCGGAGTCGGACCGGGGCGCGAAGCTGACGCTGACCCAGACGGTGGGTGGCACGTCCTCCGGCGGCGCCGATGCGCTGCTCGCGCGCGGCACGCTGGAAGGGCTGGCGGCGAACGACAACGGCGAGGGAAACCGTGACCTGAAGAGCCGCCGGCTGGAGCTCAAGCTCGGCTACGGTTTCTCCGCCTTCGACGACCGCTTCACCTGGACGCCCGAGGCCGGCGTCGGCCTGTCGGATTCGGGGCGCGACTACAGCCTGGACTGGCGCCTGGTGCGCGGCGCCGGGTCCGGTAGCGACGGCGGCTCGCTCGAGTTGTCGTTCGAAGCGACCCGGCGCGAGAGCGCTAACGACAACGCGGACCCGGAGCACACGATCGGGCTGCGGGCGACGGCGCGCTGGTAGGCGCCCGGCGGCGGGCAAGGCCATGGGTCGCGGCAAGGCGACGGTCCCGGATACCGTCCAGGGTGCCCATGCCCGGGCCTACATGCGGCGCGACCCCGACTATCGCGCGGCGTGGGCGGCGCATGCCGGCCTGCCCCGCTTCGAGGCGGCGGCGTTTCCGCTCAGGGTGCAGACCGGGGCGGACCTCGCGGCGGCGACGCAACGGGCACTGCTGGCCTGGGAGGATCCCGAGGCCGCGGCGTGGCGCTCGCCGTTCTGGCAACTCGGACGGGGGCGGACCCCAATTGATCCAGGCAACGGGGAATCCAGGCTCGGCTTCGGGGTAGCTTGAGCACTCCATGTCCGTGAAGTAGAGGCACACCCCTGGCTGTATCCCCTGCTCGTCGAGCCATTCGAAGCCCGGGCGGAAGTCGGTGCCACCCCGGCCCTTGAGCGCAATCTCGTCGGGGAGGTCGTCGGGTTCGTACTCGGCCGCGTCCTGCAATGCGGCGTCGACCTGGAGCACGATGACGCTCTGGGGCCGGATCTCGTTAACGATCTCACGCAACTCCGCCCAGAACTCGGCGAGGGTTTGGGCCGGGAGCGAGCCCGAGGTGTCGATGATGATCGCGATGGCGGAGATGCCTTCGGAGCGGATCGAGGGCAGGTAGAGGCCGCCGTCGATGAAGCGCCTGTTGGGCACGCTCCAGCTATAGTCGTAGCTCGCGGCGTCGGTCATGTAGCGGCGCAGCAGCGTCCGCCAGTCGAGCGTGCTCGCATGGGCATTGCGGACCGTCTCCTCGACGCGGCCCGGCACCTTGCCCTCGGCCCTCGCGATGTTGAGCGCCTGGTGCATGGCCTCGTCCCACGCCTGCTCCTCGGCGGCGATGTCCACGGGCGCCTCGCCGGAATCGGGGCCGTCGCCTGCGCGGGCGTTGGCGTCCATGACCTCGCCGGTGCCGGAAGGATCGTGGCTCGATGGTGCATTGGATGCGCCATCCCGGCCTTGGCGGTTCGCGTGCTGACCGCGACCGTCGTCGTGTCGACCCTGGCTGTACGCGTCGTCACCGTCGTTCTCGTCCTGACCGTCGCCGTCACCAGCGGGATCGGACGGATCGTCGGATTCATCGCTGTCGCCGACGGGACGGGGCTGGCCGGCCGCGCCGCCGGCGCCTTGGGATGCGTTGCCGTCGTCACCGGAATCGTCGCCCCTGGGGTCGGGCAGGCGGTCGTATGCCTGCTCGACGCTCAGGTCCTCCCAGGCTTCGGCGTCGGGCGGGAGCGTGAAGCCGGCATTGCGCAGCAGCGCGTGGGTGACGAGTTGCGAGGCCATCTGCCAGCGTTCCGGGTCCCGCTCGCCCCGGCGGGTATGGTGTTTGAGCGCGCACGCCATCACCACGCGCGCCATCGCGGTCTCGATGACGTGCGCGTCGGTCTCCGCGACCCAGCGGGGCGAATAGCGGATCTCCTGTCCGTCGCTTGCGAGCGTCTGGCGTGTGGGGTCGGCGCGAAGCGGGAGCCTCAGCACGAGATCTCCGAAGAAGGGCTGCTTGCGCAGGAGCTCGGTCACGCAGTCACTGACCCGGAGTGCGGATTCGCTGAGCACGCGGGCGGACATCACGCGACCTCCCGGGCCGGTTCGGACGGCGGCGAGAAGTAACCGGCGAACTGCTCCATAAGCGCGTCGGCGTCGCGCTTGACCTGGGCCCGGGCCACGGGGTCGAAGGTCCGCGACGGACGGAGCGAATCCGGCTCGACGCTCGCGATCCTGTCCTTCACCTGCTCGCAGAGGTGCGCAAGCCTTTGGTCGCCGAAGATGTTGAGCCGGGGAACGACGTCTACCAGGTCCCGGATGTTGGAGATCATCGTGTCGCGGAACACGAGCGGCCTGCCGTTCTCGTCCTCGTTCAAACGCTCCGAGACCCGCTCGACCGCTTCGGCCAAGCGCCGGTAGAGATCGCCCACGGCATCGTGGAGCTGCTCCTCGATGTGGCGCTCGATGTCGCGCTTCACCCGGTCGGTGTCGTCGGAGGCGAGCTTGGCGATGAAGTGGTCCGCGTCCGGCACCGGCGTGATGCGGTAGCTGATGGAGAACTTGTCCTGAAGCGCCTCCTTCGAGGGATAGTCCTCGATGCGGAAGAGCTTGCCGAGGTCGAGCCGGGCCTGGTCGACGTAGTCGTCGTAGTCCTCGATGAAGCGGGCGCGCTGGCGCACCACGCGCTCGCGGAGCCCGTCCATGAGCTCGGTGTAGTGCTCGTAGTTGGCCACGGTGAGCAGGCGCGAGCCCTTGTCGTCCCAGGGCAAGGAGTTGGCGTAGTGCCGGGTGCGCGCTTCGCTCATGGTCGCGGTGAGCGCGGCGAAGGCGCAGCGTAACGGCGCCCCGTCCCGCTGTCAGCGAGCCTATTCCGCCATACGCTTCAGCCCGCTCAGCGGTTGAACCTTGACCGCCCGCGAAGCGGGCTTCGCGGCCACCGTGATTTCCTGGCCGGTGAAGGGCGAGGTCATCTTGCGCGACTTTGTTGCCGGCTTGCGCACCGCCTTGATTTTTAGCAGGCCCGGAAGCGTGAACGTTCCCACTGCACGTCTCTTGATGTGACGCTCAATGAGCACTCCGAGTTCGTCGAGCACCAAGGCCACATCCTTCTTCTGAAGCCCCGTCGATTCGGATAGTGCGTTCAAGAGCTGGGTCTTGGTCATCGCCTCCTTGAGCGCCTTGTTGCTGCGGTTTCCGGTTGTCGCCATCTCATATCTCCTTGCGTGGCTTGCGGCTGCTGTGGAAAGCGGTGTCGAAGGATAGTCGAAGGACCGTCGAAAAGCGAATCGTGTCGATCCGCATCCAGCCCCCGTTCCGGTAGCCGCGATTACAGGTGTGCAAAGAGACGGCATAGGGCGAGCGCGCCATGGCGGTTCGTGGATTCCAGCGCACGCCTCGGGCCAACGACAATTACAGCCATCGGCCGACACGCCTGTGACGCGGCCTTGCCTGTTCAGGGACCGTGAGATGTTGTTCGCCTTTTACGACTTCCCGGCCGCTCACTGGCAACATCTCCGTACCACCAATCCCATCGAGTCGTCCTTCGCTACCATTAGCCTGCGCACGGTGAAGACCAGAAACTGTCTGAGCGCCAACAGCGGCCTGAGCCTCGTGCATCAACTCGCGATGAGCTCCCAGAAACGCTGGCGACGCCTGCGCGGCTTCGGTCAACTCGCCGACGTCGTCACCGGTGTCCGGTTCATCGATGGCATGGATGAAAGAAAGATCGGCAGGAAAGCCGCTTGATTCAGCTCACCCAGTACACCAGATTTGACAGTAGCTCTGTTTGATTTGATCTGCATCCTTGTCGACAATACTGTCGCAGATCATCGTCGTTTGACCAAGTTCGCCCACAGCTCTTCTTCCTGACATTCACCACGGCGCTCGCCAGTACGGATTCTTTGACTTCGTCCTGCAGTTTGGCGGCGCTTGGGTGCCGGTATTGGCCCTTCAGCCGCTGGAACTCGTTTGCCATTGACAAGGGAGATGTTCCTGGCCTTGGAACA
>JAKZYK010000179.1:0-4064 GCA_047514485.1 Gammaproteobacteria bacterium | reverse complement strand
GAGGTCCTCATGCAGGCGCGAGGGCGACATCAGGGTGATGAGGCCGCGCACCGGATCGAGGCACACACGCCGGAAGTGCCGGTTCCAGTCGATTTCAGCCAGTTGCTCGACGGTTTGCGCGTCGGCGCGCAGGACGTGGATTGAGGAACCGAGCGGCCCGACATGCATGGTGGCACGGTCGTTCATGGTGGAATTGCCTCCGGTGCGCGCCGGCGCTCCAGCCGCCGTGAATCGCTGGCACGAAGCATACCCCGGCGCATGCGCCACCTGCGCCACCTGCTCGGTAATGAGCGGATCAAGTGTGCGGTTCGACCTCGCCGACGAAAGCTGCCGTGTCTTCGGATATCGAGGGGAGGAAGTGCCGTGGGCGCTTCAGCGTCAGTAGCTCATGTCCGGCTGAGCGGCTTTGCGCTTGGCGATGAATTCCCGCAACGCCTCGTCGACGCTCTCGTCGAGAGGCGGGGCCTCGTAGCCTGCAAGCATCTCCTTCCAGATGCGGTTGGCCCGCTTGGCGGCGTCGAGCCCGCCTTCCGATTCCCACTGCTCGAAGCTGTTGTTGTCGGCGACGCTCGAACGGTAGAACGCGGTCTCGAAGTTCTCGCGGGTATGCGCCGAGCCGAGAAAATGGTTTCCGGGGCCGACCTCCCGGATCGCGTCGAGTCCCTGGGCGTTCTCCGAGAGGTCGATGCCCGCGAGAAACACCTGCATCATCTGTGCTTGGTCTGCGTCCATCACGAACTTCTCGTACCCCATCACGAGCCCGCCCTCGAGCCAGCCTGCGACGTGCAGCATGAAGTTCACGCCCGCGAGCATGGCGTGCTGCAGTGTGTTCGCGGCCTCGAACGCGGCCTGGGCGTCGGGCAGCTTCGATGCGCACAAGCCGCCGCCGCTGCGGAACGGGACTCCGAGGCGCCGTGCCAGCGAGCCGATGACGTTGAGCACGAGCTGGGGCTCCGGGGTGCCGAACGTCGGAGCGCCCGATTGCATCGACATGGAACTCGAGAACGTGCCGAAGATGACCGGCGCACCGGGGCGCACGAGCTGCGTGAAGGCCATCCCCGACAGCGCTTCGGCGTAAAGCTGCGCACAGGTTGCGGCGATGGTCACCGGTGACATTGCGCCCGCGATGCAGAACGGCGAAACCACCGTCGCCTGGTTGTTCCGCGCGTAGACCTTCAGCGCTCCGAGCATTGTCGCGTCCCACACCAGAGGCGAGTTCGCGTTGATGAGGCTGGTGATGACCGCGTTCGAATCCACGAACTCGTCGCCAAAGACGATCTTCGCCATCGAGACGGTATCCTCGGCGCGCTCGGGGGCGGTGACAGACCCCATGAACGGCTTGTCGGAGTAGCGCAGGTGGCTGTAGACCATGTCGAGGTGGCGCTTGTTGACGGGTAGGTCGACCGGCTCGCACAGCGTGCCTCCGGCGTGGTGCAGGCCGGGCGACATGTAGGTGAGCTTCACGAAGTTGCGGAAGTCGTCGATCGTCGCGTAGCGCCGTCCTTCGTCGAGGCTGCGGATGAACGGGGGGCCGTAGGCCGGCGCGAACACCATGTGCGGGCCGCCGATGCGTGCGCTGCGCTCGGGGTTGCGCGCGTGCTGCACGAACTCCGGTGGCGCGGAGTCGGTCACCAGCTTGCGGGCGAGGCCGCGGGGGATCCTGACGCGCTGGCTATCGACATCGGCACCGGCGCCGCGCCACAGCGCGAGCGCCTCCGGATCGTCCCTGAACTCGACGCCGACCTCCTCGAGGATCGTCTCCGCGTTGTGCTCGATCAGATCGAGCCCCTCGGCGGACATCACGTCGTAGACCGGCACCCGGCGCGTGACATAGGGCACGATGGCCGGCCGAGCCTCGGCGCGCGCTACCCGGCGCGCTTCCCGGCCACCCCCACGGGTTCGTCCTCGTCCCTGCCGTTCACTGGCCATCCGGAAGTCTCCTGTCACTGCCGATTGCCGGCCCATCTCGGGAGCGGACCAAGTATCGGAACGGTCCTGTCATGCGTCTGACACCTTCGCGACCTGCGGATGCCCGCGCGCGCCATGCCGAGGCGCGTGGGCGATGGCGGCGCATGCCCCCGATTGGCGCGTTTTCGAAACCGTCCGTCGCGCCGGATGTGGCGTTCGTCGCTCCCGGCTCGCTAGATTAGACTCGGCGCCGAAATGCGCAACCATTCGGAGAGTTCGAACATGAAGACTGAGGCTCGCGTCGTTGTTATCGGCGGTGGCGTCGTCGGAGTCGGCACCCTCTACCACCTCGCGAAGAAAGGGTGGTCCGACGTGGTGCTGGTGGAGCGCCGGGAGCTGACCTCCGGATCGACCTGGCATGCGGCGGGCCTGCTGCCCCTGTTCAACATGAGCTATTCCGTCGGACAGATCCACAAGTACTCGGTGGAGCTGTATCGCACCCTGGAGGAGGAGACGGGCCAGAACGTGGGGCTGCGCCTCGTCGGAAACATCCGGCTCGCGATGAACCGCGATCGGATGGACGAGTACCGCCAGTACGCGGGCGTGGCCCGCACCATCGGGGTCGACGTCGAGTTCCTGACCCCCGGCGAGATCAAGGAGATCTGGCCGCTGTGCAACATCGACGGCCTGGTCGGAGCGATCCGCCATCCGGGGGACGGATACGTGCAACCGGCGGACCTGACCCAGGCGCTCGCGACCGGCGCGCGCCGCCGCGGCGCGGATCTGTACCGCAACACCACCGTGACCGGAATCTCCCGAACCGCGGGAGGCGAGTGGTGCGTGCACACCGATCGGGGCGATATCGTCTGCGAGCACGTGGTCAGCGCCACCGGAAACTTCGCCCGTCGCACCGGCGCGATGGTCGGCCTGGAGGTCCCGGTCATCCCGGTGCAGCACCAGTACATCGTGACCGAACCGCACCCGGAGATTCAGGCCCGTCACGCGGCAGGATTGCCCGAGATGGGGGTGCTGCGCGAGTCCGACGGCTCGTGGTATCTGCGCGAGGAGCGCGGCGGCCTGATCCTCGGCCCCTACGAGATCGGCGCCCCGGCGTGCTACGTCGACGGCCCCGCCGAGGACTGCGAGTACGAGCTGTTCCAGGAGGATCTGGAGCGCCTCGAGCCGCACATCGAGGCCGCCATCAACCGCGTGCCGGCGTTCGGCGAGGTGGGGGTCAAGCAGGTCTTCAACGGCGCGATCTGCTACACCCCGGACGGAAGCCCGATCGTCGGTCCCGCGTGGGGCATCGACAATTTCTGGCTCAACGAAGGCCACAGCTTCGGGATCACCGCGGCGGGAGGCGCGGGCAGTCAGCTCGCGGAATGGATCGTGGAGGGCGAGCCGACCATCGACATGATGGGGGTCGATCCGCGGCGCTTCGGCGACTACGCGACCAGGGCCTACCTGGTGAAGAAGAACGAGGAGGCGTACGCCAATGTCTTCATCATCCACTATCCGGACGAAGAGCGCCCCGCCGCTCGTCCATTGCGCACCGCGCCCTGCTACGACCGACTGAAGGCGCTCGGCGCGGTATTCGGCCAGAAGTTCGGCTGGGAGCGCGCGAACTGGTTCGCCCCCGAGGGGGTCGAGCCCGTGGACGACTGGTCGTTTCGGCGATCGCGCTGGTTCGACCACGTGGGACGCGAGTGCCGCAACGTCGGGGAGAACGTCGGCCTGCTCGACATGACCGCGTTTGCGAAGTGCCGGGTGTCGGGACCGGGTGCCGAGGAGTTTCTCGACCGGCTGGTGGCGAACCGCCTTCCGACCCGCAGCGGTCCGGTGCGCCTCGTGCACGCACTCAACACCCGCGGCGGGGTGCTCTCGGAGTTCACGGTCTGGCGCGAGCGCGAGCAGAGCTTCTATCTGGTGTCCGCCGGCGCCTTCCAGCGCCTCGACCACGACTGGATCCGGCGCCATGCGCCACGCGACGGCTCGGTGCATTTCGAGAACCTCACCAATCAGATCGGGGTGCTGGTCGTCGCCGGCCCGAAATCTCGCGAGCTGCTCGCGCGGGTGACTGATGCGGATCTGTCGAACGCTGCGTTCCCGTGGCTGAGCGGCCGATGGATCGACGTGGGTCTCGCCCCGTGCCTCGC
>JAKZYK010000178.1:0-11313 GCA_047514485.1 Gammaproteobacteria bacterium | reverse complement strand
TCCGGCCCGGCTCGACTACTGCTTCGTCAGCGCGGGGTTGAAGGACCGGATCCGCACCATCCATGTCGATTCGGATGCCTCCGGCTCGGATCATCAACCGGTTTGGGTGGAGATCGACCTGTAACCCGGGACGTCGGGGATCGACCGCCACTGCTCTGCAGGCCTTGGCGGGACCGATGAAAATCCGGTGATTCATCCTTACCCAGACGATCAGGCCCGCCCGGAGGTACGCAGTGCTCGGGGTGGGGCGGACCAGCCGTCAGGGGCGACGCATGCGTCGCCCCTGACGCATCGATTTGTAAAGCGGAATGACCGGTCCCGCCTCGGCCGAGGCTCACTCTGGCCCCCGGATCATGCGCGGTAGCGCCTTTCGAGGAATTCGAACACCGCGCGCAGCGCCATCGCCTCGCCGCCCACGGGTCGCCCCGGCTTCGCGCGCGTTGTCCATGCCATGATGTCGAAGTGCGCCCATGGGGTCTCGTGCGGCACGAACTCCTGCAGGAACAGTGCCGCGGTGATCGCCCCGCCGTACGGCTGGCTCGCCCCGTTCATGATGTCCGCGACCCTGCTCTCGATGAGTTCGCGGTACGGTGCGTGCAGCGGCATTCGCCAGACTTCGTCGTGAACGTCGCGCCCCGCATCCGCGATGCCGGCGGCCACCGTCTCGTCGTTGGAGAACATCGCGGGCAGATCGGTGCCCAGCGCGACACGCGCCGCGCCGGTGAGGGTCGCGAAATCGAGCATCAGATCAGGCGTATCCCCGGCGCCGTCAGCCAGCGCGTCGCTTAGCACGATCCGCCCCTCCGCATCGGTGTTGTCGACCTCGATGGTCAGACCCTTGCGGGTCGAGATCACGTCACCGGGCCGATAAGCGTTGCCGGCGATCGCGTTCTCCACCGCCGGCACGAGCAGGCGCAGCCGCACCGGCAACGCGGTGGTCATGACCAGGTCGGCGAGCCCGATGGCATGGGCCGCTCCCCCCATGTCCTTTTTCATCAATCGCATCCCGCCCGCGGACTTGATGTCGAGCCCGCCGGAGTCGAAGCAGACGCCTTTCCCCACCAGGGTGAGGCGGGGGGCGCGTGAATCGCCCCAGGTCAGGTCGATGAGCCGCGGACGGTGGACGCTCGCCCGTCCCACCGCGTGGATTGCGGGGTAGCCTTGGTCGAGCAGCGCCTCGCCGGTGACCACCTTGAGCTCCGCGCCGTGCTCGGTCGCCAGATCGAACACTGCGGCTGCGAGATCCTTTGGCATCATGTCGCTCGCTGGGGTGTTGATCAGGTCGCGGACCCGGGCCACCACCCGGGCCTGTACGCGCGCCGTTTCGGCCGCCGGGGCGGACCCGGGAAAGAGTTCCGCGGTCGGTGGTGTCGCCTTTTTGTACCGCTCGAAGCGATACGCGGCGAGGGCCCAGCCGAGCGCGGCCCTTTGAAGCCCGCGCGAAGACCATCTGAGGTCGAGGTGATAGGCGCCGGCCGGCACGACGTCGGGGACGTGTGCGAGCGCCCACGGATCGTCGCAGGGGTCGATCCCGGCCAGCACGCTCGCAAGTTTGCCGCCGCGCCCGGGTACGAGGCAGGTCGAGCCTGGGCTGGCCAAGAAGCCGATGCGGCCCGCCCAGGCCGACGCCTCCGGCAAGGCGTTCGCGTGCCACTCCTCCATCCGATCGGATCCGATCGGAACGATGGCGATCGAGTCGTCATCGCGTTCGTTGCGCAGAAGGTCGTCCATGCTCGGCTCCGGCGGTAGTGACGAGGGGCGGATGAGGCGCAGCGTACACCCCGGCGCGCCCGCAGGATTTGGAGTATCGTTCGCCAATCAGGGCGCGTCAGGCAAGCGAGTGGCATGACCGGCGAAGAGCGCATGCTCGTCGAGAAGCTCGAAGCGCTCAAGATCGAGCATCGTGACCTCGACGACGCCATCGTACGCATGGAGCAGGGGCCGTACGTCGATCAGCTCCAGCTTCGCCGCCTGAAGAAACGCAAGCTGCAACTCAGGGATTTCATCGCACTGATCGAGAGCCGGCTGATTCCGGATCTCGATGCGTGAGTGACGCCGGAGGCTCCCCGGCAGCCTATCAGTCGAGGCGCCTGCTTGCGATCATGACTCGGTTGCCTTCATGGCGATCGTGACGATCCGATGCCGGGCCGGCGTCTTCAAACGAGGTATCCGTCTCCGTGGGAAATCGACTGTCACGTATCTATACGCGCACCGGCGACGACGGTACGACCGGGCTCGCCGACGGTAGCCGTCTGGCCAAGGACTCGCCTCGGGTCGCATCGATGGGGGATCTCGACGAGCTGAACGCCAATCTTGGAGTCGTCCTGGCCAACCCGCTCCCGGACGCCATTCGCGAGACCCTCGTCGACGCGCAGCACGCGCTGTTCGATATCGGCGCCGAGCTCGCGATGCCCGCTGCCAGCATCATCGACGATGCGAGGGTGGAGGCGCTCGAAGCCGCCCTCGATGCCCTCAATGCCGATCTGCCGCCGCTCAAGGAGTTCATCCTGCCGGGCGGTGGTGCCAACGCCGGCGCGGCGCACGTCGCTCGCGCCGTGTGCCGCCGGGCCGAGCGAGGGATCGTCGCGCTCGATCGAGAAGAGCCGGTGAACGAGGCGAGCCGCCGGTACGTCAACCGCCTGTCCGACTACCTGTTCGTCGCGGCGCGCGTCCTCGCGCGCGCCGGCTCGGGAGAGGTCTACTGGAAGCATGATCGGAGCCGCGGATCGCTTGCGTAGCCGGGCGCCGGCGCCTTGCGCAGGCGCGGGACCCGGGTGCGATCCCAGCCGGCGATCGCCCAGGCGACGATCTCGGCGGCGGGCGCCCGGGCGAGCTCGCGCGGCGGACCCTGCCCGAGGAATTCGAGCGCGTCCACGAGCACCGTTCCGGGCGGATCGGCGGCGATCGGCCGTGCGAGGCGCTGCTTGCTGAGCTTGCGTTCGCTCGCGTCCACCGCGATCGGGAGATGCGCGTACTCCGGGGTGGGGAGCCCAAGGGCGCGTTGGATCAGGATCTGGCGCGGTGTCGATTCGAGCAGATCGCAGCCCCGTACCACTTCGCTGACCCGTTGTTCGGCGTCGTCCACGACCACCGCCAGGTGGTAGGCGGCAATTCCGTCCGCACGCAACACTACGAAATCACCGACCTCTTTCTCCAGACACTGGGTCTTGAGTCCCTGGATCGCGTCGCGGAACCCGATGCTCGCGGCGCGGACGCGTAGCCGGACCGAGCGCGCGGAGCGTCCCGGGGGAAGTCCCTCGCGGCAGGTGCCCGGATAGATGCCATCCACGAGATCGCGGCGCGAGCAGCCGCATTCGAACGTCCAGCCGCGATGCGCGAGAGTGTCGAGCGCTTGGCGGTAGGCATCGGTGCGCTTGCTCTGCCACATTACTTCGCCGTCCCAGGGCATCGCGAAGCGCTCGAGATCGCGCAGGATCGAATCGGTCGCACCGGCCGCGTTGCGAGGGGTGTCCAGATCCTCGATGCGCAGGAGCCAGCGCCCACCGCGCCAGCGGGTGTTCAGAAGGCTCCCGAGCGCCGCGACGAGCGAGCCGAAATGCAACGGACCGGTCGGGGACGGTGCGAATCGGCCGCACACAAGAGGCTTTCCGGGGAGCGGATCGGCAATCAAGGGATGCAGCGCCGGTGACGGGTGGATGACGGTGTGCGCCACGCCGGCGACAGGCGCATGAGCGGCGCGGGGGTTCGCCGGCGCTTTGCCGGCGGCGGAGCGGTGGAGGCTCGGAGACCGAAGAGCGCGCCAGGCGCAGGCCCAGCCCGCCTGCCTATCACGGGACCGATGAAACGCGCGCGACCGACGTGGCCAAGTGATTCGCCAGCGCCTTGCCGGGTGAAGGAACGGCGGCGGGGTCGGAGATCGGGAATCGGGGATCGTTCCGGGCGTGGGCTCAGCCCATCTGCTTTTCGCGGATCTCGTCGAGGACCTTGCAGTCGTAGCACAAGGTCGCGGTCGGGCGCGCCTCGAGGCGCCGGATGCCGATCTCGATTCCGCACGCTTCGCAGTAGCCGTAGTCACCGCCTTCCAGCGTGGCGATTGCCTCGTCGATTTTCCTGATGAGCTTGCGCTCGCGATCACGCGTTCTCAGCTCCAGCGTGAACTCCGATTCCTGCGTGGCACGATCGTTGGGATCGGGGAAATTCGCCGCCTCGTCCTGCATGTGGTGCAGCGTGCGGTCGACTTCCTCCATGAGCTTGTGCTTCCAGCCGAGCAGGATCGTCCGGAAATGAGCGATCTGCTCGTCGTTCATGTACTCCTCGCCCCGCTTCGCCTTGTAGGGCTTGAAATCGCGTACGCCCGATACATTCAGTTCGGCTGACATCGTTTTACGCTCCTGACAATCACGCATCCGGGCAGGATCCGACCGGCGGCGGGCGTACAGTCCATTCGACCGAATCGTGTCGTGTGCACAGTGGTTAAGCACCCAAACAGGGGCGGGTGTATACCAGAAAAAATCAGCGGCGCGCAATTCGGGCGCTGTGACTTTCGTCGGCTTCGGCGGCCGTAGACGGTGCGGCGCTCGCATCGCCTTCGAGCTGCTCCACCCACATCGCGGTCGCACCGGCGACGGCGCAGGGGATGACGAGAAAGTTGAGCACCGGGACGGCAAGCGCGGCCATCACCGCGCCACCGAAGCCGAGACCGAGCAGGCGCCGATGACGCAGCCGCGCGCGGAGCTCGTCGAAGCCGATCCTGTGGTTCGCCATGGGATAGTCGACGTAGGTGATGGCGAGCATCCAGGCCCCCAGCAACATCCAGACGATCGGCGCCACGATGTTGACCCCCGGGATGAGGAACAGCACCAGCGGCGGCAACGTGCGGACCGCCACGTAGGCGAGCTTGCGCACTTCGGCGACGAGGGTCGCTCCGAACTCCGCGACGAAGGCTCGCCAGCCGCCGCCGGTGGACGGCGGCGAGCGGCCGGTCAGATGACGCTCGACCGCCTCCGCGAGCAGGCCATTGAATGGCGCGGCGATGAGAGTCGCGACGAGGTTGAACGTATAGAAGCCGGCCGTGAGCGCGGCGAGGACGAAGGCCGGAACGAGGATCCAGGCCAGGAAGTCGAGCCAGCCCGGAAGCATGCTCTCGGCGAAGCTGCCGAGCCATGACGCACCGAAATAGATGAGCACGGTGAACACAACCGCGTTGATCAGCAGGGGGACGACAACGTAGGCGCGGATGCCGGGGCGCGTCACGATGGCGAAGCCGCGCACAAAGTACAGCGCCCCGCTCACCGGGTTGTTCCGTCTGCGGTGCTTCGCCGGAGATGGAGCCGCGGCCGGGAGGATTGGCGGTGCGTGCGCGTTCTTGGGCATGGCGGGCATTTCTACGAACACATGTCATAGCGTACCATTCGCTCATGCGCGCGAGCGTCGGTTCCAGGCACCTCGACTGATGCGGCTACGCAAGATTCGGCTCTCGGGATTCAAGTCTTTCGTCGATCCCACAACCATCGAGTTTCCCGGCAACATCGTCGGCGTCGTCGGGCCGAACGGCTGCGGCAAGTCGAACATCATCGACGCGGTCCGCTGGGTGATGGGCGAAGTCTCAGCGCGCAGTCTGCGCGGCGACACCATGGCGGACGTCGTGTTCAACGGATCGAGATCGCGCAAGCCGGTGAGCCGGGCGAGCGTCGAGCTCGTCTTCGACAATCTGGACGGCCGGGCCGGCGGACGCTTTGCCTCGTACAACGAGATCGCGGTGCGCCGCCAGCTCGTGCGTGACGGGCAGTCCACATACTGGTTGAACGGGACGCGGTGCCGGCGCCGCGACGTCATGGATGTGTTCCTCGGCACCGGGCTCGGGCCGCGCAGCTACGCGATTATCGAGCAGGGAATGATCTCGCGGGTCATCGAGGCGAAGCCGGACGATCTGCGCGACTTTCTCGAGGAAGCGGCAGGAATCTCCAAGTACAAGGAGCGCCGGCGCGATACGGAGAACCGGATGCGCCACACGGTCGAGAATCTCGATCGGTTGAACGATCTGCGCGAGGAGCTCGGACGCCGGCTGGCGCACCTCAAGCGCCAGGCCACCCTGGCCGAGAAATTCCGTGAGCTCAAAGCGGCTCAGCGCGAACTCGAAGCCGAGCATCTCGCGCTCCAATGGCGCGCCCTCGACGGGGAGGCGAGCCGCCACGCCAAGCGTATCGCGGGCCAGCAGAGCCGGCTGGACGCGACGCTCGCCGGTCAGCGCCGGGTCGAGGCGGAGCTCGAGAAGGCGCGATCCACGCACACCGAGGCGACGGATACGTACAACCGTCGCTATCGCGACGTGCTCGACGCGGGAGCGGAGATCGCACGCACCGAGGAGTCCATCCGATCGATCCGCCGGCGCCGGGAAGAGCTCGCCGGCACGCTGCGCCGCGAGACCGAGCGTCTCGAAGCGGCGAAGCTTCAGATCGAGGGTGAGCGCAAGCAGCGCGAAGAGCTCGCCGCGCGGCTTGCGTTTGACGAGCCCGCGCTCGCCGGGCTGCACGAGCAATCGTCGAGCGCACACCGCGAGCTCAGTGAGATCGAGGAAGACGTACACGCCCTGCAGGCGGCATTCGAGACGTTGAGCGAGCGCGAGGGCGAGCCGGCCCGGGCGGTGGATACGGAGCAGGCTCGTATCCAGCATCTCGAATCGAGCATCGGTGAGATCGAGACGCGGGCGCGGGCGCTCGAAGCCGAGCGTGGCGCGATCGACTCCGAAGTGTTGGAGCGCGAGACGGCGCCGGTCCGCCATCGGCTCGAGGCGATGGAGCGGGAGCTGGAGACGGCCGAGGCGGAGCAGTCCCGTGCGCAAGATGCGGTGCGAGGGTTGCGTGAAGCCGTCCATGGCGCAGAGAAGGCGCTTCACGATGCACGTGAAATCCTCGGGCAGCACCGCGGCCGCGTCGCGTCGCTCGATGCGCTGCAACAGGAAGCGCTCGGCGCCGGGGCGGGGGCACTCGCCGAATGGCTCGAAGCCAGGGGGCTTGCGGGCGTGCCCCGGCTCGCGCAGGCGATACGGGTCGCCCCGGGCTGGGAGCACGCGGTCGAGGCAGTGCTCGGCGTGCGTCTCCAGGCGATGCAGGCCGAGGCGTTCGAGACGGTCGCGGCGGACGCTGCCGCCACGCTCGAGCAGGGGGCGTTCACCGTCATCGATGCAAGCGCTTCGGTGCCGGCCGCCGCGGGCAGCGCGAACGGACTCGCTACGTTGCGTTCGAAGGTCGAGACCCACTGGCCGATCGCCGGCCTGCTCGATGGCGTGCTCTGCGCCGCGAGCCTCGACGAAGGGCTCACGGCGCGCTCGCGGCTTGTGCCGGGCGAGAGCGTCATCACCGCGCAAGGGGTGTGGCTCGGCCCGAGCTGGCTGCACGTCCGGCGGGGCGGCGCCGCGGAATACGGCGTGCTCGAACGCGAGCGGGCGCTCGCGGCGCTGGGGCGGGAGATCGAACGCACGAGCGAGGAGGAGGGCGTGTGCGCGCGCGCGGTCCGCGAGCTCTCCGGGGAGCTTCGCAGCGCCGAGGAAGCATACGCCGCCGCGCAACGCAGTCTCAACGAAGGCCATCGCCGCTACGCCGCGATGCGTTCGGAGTTGTCAGCCCGCACGGCCGAGGCGGACCAGGCGGCGCGGCGTTCGGCCGGGCTGGCCGCCGAGCTTGCGGATATCGCGTCCCGAATCGAGATCGAGCGCGAGCAGCTCGCGTCGGCACACGAACACCTCCAGCATTCGTCGAACGAGCTGGCTCGTCTGACCGTCGAACGGGCGCAGTGCGAGGATCGGCGGCGCGAGCGGCGCGGGCAGCTTTCTCTCTCTCGCCAGCGATGGCAGAGGATGCACGACGACGCGCATGCGTTGGAGTTGCGCGTGGAAGGCATGCGCTCGCGCCTCGATGCGTCGGAGGAGGCGAGCGAACGGGAGCAGCGCCGGCTCGAAGAGCTCGAAGAACGCGTACGGGCGCTCGGTGATGCGCTTGCCGAGACCGAGGCGCCGCTCGCGCAGGCGACGGAGATGCTCGACGAGAAGCTCGCCCGGCGCGCCTCGCTCGAAGCGGTGATGCGCGAGGCGCGGGCCGAGGTCGCGAGTGTCGAGGGACTCATGCGCCGCACCGACGAGGAGCGGCAGCGTCAGGTGGCGGAGGTGCAGAGAGAGCGCGAGACGCTGGAGCGGCTCCGCGTGGAGAGCCAGGAGACGCTCGTTCTGCGCAAGACCGTGGAGGAGCGCCTCGACGCCGCTGGGCAGGCTCTCGATACGTTGCTCGCGCGGCTCGGCGCAGACGTCGAGACCGGCGCCTGGGCTGACAAGCTCGAGGTGATGGAGCGCCGGATCGCGCGGCTCGGCCCGATTAATCTCGCTGCGATCGAGGAGCACGAGCAACAGGCCGAGCGCAAGGGCTACCTCGATGCGCAGCATGCCGACCTCGAAGAAGCTCTCGCGACCCTCGATGCTGCGATGCAGAAGATCGATCGCGAGACTCGGACCCGTTTCCGTGAAACTTACGAGCGGGTCAACGACGGGCTCGGGGCGATGTTTCCGCGCCTGTTCGGTGGCGGCAGCGCCGCGCTGCAGCTCACCAGCGAGGATGTCCTCGGGGCCGGCGTGACGGTGATGGCCCGTCCGCCGGGCAAGCGCAACACGAGCATCCATCTGCTATCGGGCGGCGAGAAGGCGCTCACTGCGATTGCGCTGGTATTCGCGATCTTCGAGCTGAATCCGGCGCCGTTCTGCCTCCTCGACGAGGTCGATGCACCGCTCGATGACGCGAACATCGGGCGGTTCCGTGTGCTCGTCGAGGAGATGGCGAAGCGCGTCCAGCTCGTGCTTGTGACGCACAACAAGATTACGATGGAGATTGCCGGGCAGCTCATCGGGATCACCATGAACGAGCCGGGGGTGTCGCGTCTGGTTGCGGTGGACGTCGAGGAGGCGGTCGAGATGGCGCAGGCGTGAGCCCTTTCGCCGTATCTCGATACGAGGCCACGGGCGCGTCGGCGCGTGCCGTGTCCCCCGCGTTGCCGCGGGGGTGGTGACGAATCGGGCCGCCGGCACATGAGCGGGCGTTCGTGGCGCGGCTTGAGCGTGGCGCGCAATGGAATACGCAGGTGGTGACGGTTGGACGATCTACGTGTCGCATTGCTGATCGCAGGTATCGCCGTCGTGGCGGGGGTCTACGCGTTCGCTCGTTTTTCGCGGCGTAACGCCGCGAAGCGCGGAGCCGGACCGGATTTCGTCGCTCGGGAGCCGCGCCGCGAGGGCGGGGAGACCCAGGATCGGAGTGCGTCGCTCGACCCGCATTCGACGGAGGGCGACGATACCGGCACCGGCACCGGCACCACCATCGACACCACCATCGACACCGGCACCGCCATCGACACCGACATCGATACCGGCACCGCCATCGACACCGACATCGGTAATCTCGGCGGCATTTTCGCGCCACGGCGGGAGACCTCCGACGCGGAACTTTCTGTCGATGTAAGCATTCTCGCGGGCCTGCGGGCGACGTACGAGAGCACCTTGGACGGCACCGTGGACGGCTTCGCTCCTTCCGTCCCGTACAAGAGCACCGTGGACGGCTCCGCTCCTTCCGTTCCGCAGAAGAGCACCATGGGCGGCTCCGCTCCTTCCGTCCCGCACAAGAGCACCGTGGACGGCTCCGCTCCTTCCGCTCCGCACGAGAGCACCGCAGGCGGCGCCGTTCCGCCCGCGGACCCCGGCGCCGCGGCGCCGCTCGCGATCGACATGTCGCGCCCCCTCGTCTATCTCACTCTGGTCGCGAAGCACGAGCGGCTGTCCGGGCGCGCGATCCTCGATGCGCTCGATGCCGAGGGCTTCCGTCCGGGTCTGATGCAGCTTTACTACCAGCGCTCCGAAGCGGATCCGTCCGTCGTGGTCGGGGTCGCGAACATGGCCGAGGCCGGGGTGCTGGAGCCGGACTCGTTGCCCGACATGGAGACGCCGGGGCTCGTGACCTTCACGAGTGTCGCGGATGACGAGACCCACGCGTTGAAGACATTCGACATGATGGTCGCAGCCAGCCGGCGCCTCGCGCACCGAATCGACGTGACGCTGTGCGACGAGACCCGCAGCACGCTGACGGCGCAGGCCGAGAATCATCTGCGCGAGAGAGTCGCGGACATCGTGCGCCGGGGCCGGATGCGGGACTGAGCGGTGCCGGAGCCCTCCGGAGACGCCGCCGTGCTGCCTGAAGCGAAATGATGCCGTCTCCATCGTTCGTTCCGGCGGATGCCGAAGCGCATCACCAGGATCTCGCCGAACAGATTCGGCACCACGATCACCGCTACTACGTGCTCGACGAACCGGAGATCGAAGACGCCGGATACGACCGCCTTTTCCACGAGCTGGAGGCCCTCGAAAAGGAGTATCCGGGGCTCGTGACGCCCGATTCCCCTACTCAGCGGGTCGGGGGCGGAATCGCCGATGCATTCCCGGAAGTCGAGCACGTCACCCCGCTCCTGTCCCTCGACAGCATTCAGGAAGAGGCCGAGCTGCGCGAGTTCTGCAAGCGCATGGAACGCGACATTGGGAGGGCTTTCATCGAGTACTCCCTGGAGCCCAAGTACGACGGACTCTCCGTTGAGCTCGTGTACGAAGCAGGCGTGTTCATCCGCGGTTCGACCCGAGGCAACGGGCGGATTGGCGAGGATATCACCGCGAATCTCCGGACGATTCGGTCACTGCCTCTGCGGCTCACCGGGAAGAACGTGCCCGAACGGTTTGCGGTGCGGGGTGAGGCGGTCTTCCCGATCGCCGACTTCGAACGCATGAACCGCGAGCTCGCGGCCGAAGGGAAGGAGCCGTTCAAGAATCCGAGAAACGCCGCCGCCGGCGCGTTGAGGCAGCTCGACTCCCGGGCCGCTCGGTCGCGACCGCTGGCACTGTACGCATACGACATTCTTCTCTGGGAATCGAAGGAAGGAGGGGTTCCGGAGACCCAGACGGAGGTGCTCGCCACTCTCGCCACGCTCGGATTTCGAGCGGCGCCGGAGAAGCCGCTCGACGCGGACCACCGGACGACGGGAACCGCGTGGTCCTCGCGCGGCGTCTCGGCAGAAGACATCCTCGCCTACCATCGCGATCTCGAGAACGCGCGCGATCGGCTGTCGGTAGAGCTCGACGGCGCGGTCGTGAAGGTCAACCGGGTCGCCGACCAGCGCGAGCTTGGAGAACGCTCGCGAAGCCCTCGATGGGCGGTGGCCTTCAAGTTCGCCCCGAGGCAGGAGGAGACCGAACTCGTGGACATCGTCGTCCAGGTCGGTCGCACCGGGAAGCTGACTCCGGTCGCTCACCTGCGCCCGGTGCTGGTGTCC
>JAKZYK010000177.1:0-8766 GCA_047514485.1 Gammaproteobacteria bacterium | reverse complement strand
CTGCTCGAGGGCGTTGCGAGCGACCGGCCCGTTCTCCGACCGGATTACGCAGCGACCTTTGCCCGCGTCAGATCGCCACCCGGAATCCGCAGTGGTTCGTGGTGCTCTCGGGCGTATTGGAGCTGCGTGCGGCGACGCGGTAGCGGCTGCAGTAGGAGTGATGGCAAAGGAACGAGCCGCCACGCATTGCCCGCCGTCCGGTGGGGATCGCGTAACGTGGGTCCACGCCACGAGTGACACGATGATAGTTGGGCGAGAACCAGTCCTCGCACCACTCCCAGACGTTTCCGGCGGCGTTGTACAGACCGTAGCCGTTCGGTTCGTATGCGCGCACGGGCGCCGTGCCGGAATAGCCGTCGCGGCCGGAATCACGGGTCGGGAACGTACCCTGCCAGATGTTGCAGCGGTGGCGTCCGCCCGGCAGCAGCTCGTCGCCCCACGGATAGGTCTTGCCCTCGAGGCCGCCGCGCGCAGCGAGTTCCCACCCCGCTTCGGTCGGGAGTCGAGTTCCGGACCAGCGGCAGTACGCCTTGGCATCGTGCCAGGAAACGTGGGTCACCGGATGATCCATGCGATCGTCCACACGGCTCTCAGGCCCTTCGGGGCGCCGCCAGCACGCGTCCTCCACCGCCACCCACCAGGGCGCTTCGGAAGAGATCCCCTTGCACCGAGCCGTCGACTCCTCGCCGACGAAGCGCTTGAAGACGAACGACCAGCCGCACAGCTCGGCGACCGTGACATGACCGGTGTCGCGGACGAATGCCTCGAACACCGCGTTGGTGACAGCGCAGGGCGCGATGGAGAACCCTGCGAGCTTCACCCGGCGCCGTGGGCCTTCCCCGTCGGCGCGGTAGCCTTCACCGGCGCCGGCTCCCATCAGAAACTCACTCGCATCGAGGGCGATCAGCTCGCATGGCTCACCGGTCCGCGAAGCGCCGGCGCGGAGCCGGTCAGCCGTGCGGGTTGGATCCGATTGGAGCGAAGCGGCCGAGATCGGTGTGTGGCGACCGGGGGCTCGCGTATCGCCGGACGGCGCCGCGCCTGGCACGCAGCATGCGCGTTCGCGCTTCATTTGCCCTCGCCCTCGTCCCCGCCCCGCCCCGCCGCGGACCGATCAGTCCCGATTGGCCCCGGACCGCCCTCGCTCCGGAATCTCCCAGCCGAGGTCTTCCTCCCAGAACGCCTTGCCCGGCAGGCTGCGCATCATCTCCAGCACCATGTCCCGCGGGATCACGCCGCAGCGTTCGGCCCACTCGTCGTACTGGCTGGCGAGATCCTTGACCAAAGCCGGATGCTCGGATGCGATGTCGTTCGTCTCCGTGCGGTCCTCGAGCATGTCGTAGAGCTCCCAGTCTCCCGGGTACTCCTTCACCAGCTTCCATCGCCCGAGGCGTACCGCGGCGTTGCCCTCATGCTCCCAGAACAGCGGCCGTTGCGGCAGCTCGTCGAGCTCGATGACGGGCAGGAGACTCCGGCCCTCGAGCGGCAGGATCGGGCGGCCGCCCTGGCTCTCCGGGTACTCCACGCCCGCGAGTTCCACCACCGTGGCCATCACGTCGGGTAGTTGACAGGGTGTGTGACGCAACCCGCCTCGCTCACCGATGCCGTTCGGCCAGTGAAAGATTACCGGGGTCGAGACGCCGCCTTCATGGGTCCAGTGCTTGTAGAGCCGGAACGGCGTGTTGGACATGTTCGCCCAGGCGACTCCATAGCTCTGGTAGGTGTTCTCGGCTCCGGGCATCAGGTCCGGAATGTTGCCGAAGGCGACCTCCTCGCCGTCGCGGGTATGCGAACGCGCGAGCATCAGCTCGTTGACCATCTGCTCGGCCGTGACGTTCTCGGGGATGTCCTCGGCGCAGGCCCCGTTGTCGGAGAGAAAGATGACCAGCGTGTCGTCGTAGCGGCCGGTGTCTTCCAGCACCTGGAGGATGCGGCCGATCCCCTGGTCCATGCGGTCCACCTGCGCCGCGTACACCTCCATGCAGCGCAGCAGCCATTCCTTGTGCTGCGCGTCCTCCCAGGGCGGTTGCGAGGGGTCGCGGCCGGCGAGCTTCCAGGCGGGATCGATGATTCCCATGTCGACGAGGCGCGCAAGCCTCGACTCGCGCAGCTCGTCCCATCCCGCGTCGAAGCGGCCCTTGTACCTGGCGATGTCCTCCTCATGCGCGTGCAGCGGCCAGTGCGGTGCGGTGTAGGCGACGTACTGAAAGAACGGCGCGTCGGGGTGCCGCGCCTGGTGCGAGCGGATCTGGCGCACCGCTTCGTCGCTGATGGCGTCGGTGTAGAAGAACTCCCCGTCGTTCTCCGCCTCGTGGTCGACGTTCTGGTTTCCGCGGGTCAGGGTGTTCGGATGGTAGAAGCTGCCGGCGCCGATAATCGTGCCGAAGAATTCGTCGAAGCGCGCTGCATCGGCCACGCGTCCGTGGGCTCGTCGAGGCTGCTCGCCACGTGCCACTTGCCGCTCTGTAGCAACGGTATCCGCCCGGCTTGAGGGCTTCCGCGATGGTCACGCAGCGTTGGTTCAGGTTGCCGGCGTAGCCCTCGGGCCCGGTGGGATAGGTGAGGATTCCGATGCCGGTCTGATGCGGGTGCAGTCCGGTCAGCAGGGACGCCCGCGAGGGGCTGCACCTGGGCGAGTTGTAGAACTGCGAGAAGCGCAGTCCGCCATGGGCGAGCCGATCAAGGTTCGGAGTCTCGATCTTGCCGCCGTAGCAGCCGATGTCGGAGAACCCCATGTCGTCGTTGAGGATGAGCAGGATGTTCGGTTTCGCTTGCATGGACGGATTCGCTGTTCTTGGGGGCGGGTAGCCGGTGCGGCTCGGTCCCTCTCCATCTTGTTTCAGTCCACCATGTTTGAGTCCGTTTCCACCCGCCGGCCGGTCTCGGCGTCGAACAGGTGGATCGCACTCGGCTCGAAGGCGATCGGAATCGTCTCCGTCTCCGGGATCGCCTCGGTATGCGCGACGCGCATCCGCACCAGGACCTCGCCGAGCTTGAGGTTCAGCAATTTCGACTCGCCGACGAGAAGCTGATGGAGGAGTTCTCGGTGGCCCGGGTCACCGTGCGGCAGGCGGTGAGGCTGCTGAGCGACGAAGGGCTCGTGTCCCCTCACCGCGGGCGCGGCACCTTGATCAACGGACTGCCGGCCCACGAGCGATCGCTTCGCGTGCACACCACCTTCGCCGGACTCGTCGACATGTACAGAGACGACAAGCCGGTGGTGACCAACCTGGTCGAGTCCGATGCGTCACCCGTGCTGCTCGAAGGCGACGGTATCGCCGCCCCGAGCTACGTTCACATGCGCCGCGTACACGCCCGCCGGGGTATCAAGTACTGCGTCATCTCGTTCTACATCGACGCTCGGGTCTTTCGAATGGCGCCCGACCGGTTCCGCAACGAGGTCGTGCTTCCAGTGCTGTACTCGCTTCCCGAGGTCGAGATTGCCGACGGTCGGCAGACCATGCACATCAGCCGCGCCGACGTCGAGGTCGCCGCCTGCCTGGAGGTCCCCGTCGGCGAACCGATGGCCGACGTGCGGCGGGTGCTCGTCGCCCCTGGCGGTGCCGTCATCTATGTGGCCGAAGTCAGCTACCGGGGCGACTACATCCACCTGGACATGGTGCTGAAGCCGTAGCCGGTCGTTCCGTCGCCGTCCGGAGGAACCCGCATGAGGTCGTGGCTGGGAAACCCAGCCGACATGCGAGTGTTGAACCGTTGGGAGTACCGAGGAAGTGTGGAGGGCTCGCGTCGAAGCGAATGCACTGCGTTTGCGGCTCGATGCCAGCTTCCGCCCGAGAGCGTGCTAGATTTGTATTACGATTTTCTGATCGATGGTGCGCACAATGGAGCAGGTGAAGGTGTCCCCGAAGTTCCAGGTCGTGATACCCAAATCAGTGCGCGAGACTCTCGGGATTCTCCCCGGTCAACGTCTCCAGGTCGTGCAGTACGGCGACCGAATCGAGCTCGTGCCGGTGCGTGATATCGGTGAGATGCGGGGGTTCCTCGCGGGCATGGACACCAGCTTCGAGCGCGAGCCGGACCGCGAACTCTAGTGGTCCGGGCAATGAGCGAATTGCACCTCGTCGATTCCTCGGGCTGGCTCGAATACTTCACCGACGGTCCCAATGCCGGACGCTTCGCCGAGCCGCTCTCCGATCCGGGTCGGCTGGTCGTCCCCACCGTCAGTCTCTACGAGGTATTCCGGGTGGTGTTGCGAGAACGCGGCGAAGACGATGCCGTCCGTGCCGCTGCACTGATGGGCCGGGGTCGGGAGGTCCCGCTGTCGTCGGCACTTGCGCTGGAGGCCGCTCGGCTTGCGCACGAAAGGCGCTTGGCGATGGCCGACGGCATCATTCTCGCCACCGCGCGAAGCACGGGGGCGGTCCTCTGGACCCAGGACGTCGACTTCGAAGGCATGGCGGATGTGCGCTATTTCGCGAAAATTTCGAATTGACGCCAGTCGCCGAGCTGACCCGCGCTATCGAGGAACCAGGCCGTGATCGACTTCAGCCTCACCCCCGAGCTCGCTGCCCTCAAGGCACGCACCGAGTCCTTCATTCGCGACGTGGTCATCCCCTGCGAAGGGGACCCGCGAGAGGGCGCACACGGGCTTGACGACTCGCTCAAGCGTGAGCTGATGGCCAAGGCGAAGGAAGCGGGGCTGCTGTCGCCGCACGTCGGCGAGGAATGGGGCGGTCTCGGGCTCGATACGCGCTCGATGGCGGTGGTGTTCGAGGCGGCGGGGTACTCGCTGCTAGGCCCGCAGGCGCTCAACTGCGCGGCGCCCGATGAAGGCAACATGCACCTGCTCGAGGTCGTCGCGAACGATGAACAGAAGGAGCAGTGGCTGCGCCCGCTGGCCGGCGGCGAGATCCGCTCGTGCTTCTCGATGACCGAGCCGGACGGGGCGGGGTCGGATCCGGGGATGCTCGCGACGACCGCCCTCCAGGACGGCAACCACTGGGTGATCAGCGGCCGAAAATGGTTCATCACCGGCTACGACGGCGCGAAGCTCAACATCGTCATGGCGCGCACCTCCGATCGCATCGAGCGCGGTCGCGGCGCGACGATGTTCCTCGTCGACAACGACGACCCCGCGATCGAGGCGGTCCGCCGGCAGACCACGCTGGAATCGAGCTTCGCCGGTGGGCATTACGAGCTTCGATTCAACGATCTGCGGGTCAACGCGGACCAGGTGCTGGGCGAAATCGGCGAGGGCTACCGCTACGCCCAGGTACGGCTCGCGCCGGCGCGGCTCACTCACTGCATGCGGTGGCTCGGCGCTGCGAAGCGCGCGCATGACATCGCGTGCGCGTACGCGGTGCGGCGCGAGGCATTCGGCAAGCCGCTCGTCGAGCACGAAGGGGTCGGGTTCATGCTCGCGGACAACGAGCTCGACATGCACTTGGCGCGGCTCGTGATCTGGCAGGCGGCGTGGGTGCTCGACGAGGGCGGCCAGGCGCGCCAGGAATCATCGATGGCGAAGGTGTTCTGCTCGGAAGCGGAGTTCCGCGTGGTCGACCGGTGCATGCAGATCCTGGGCGGGACCGGGATCACCTCCGACACCCTGGTCGAGCGGCTGTGGCGCGAGATCCGGCCGTTCCGAATCTACGACGGCCCCAACGAAGTGCACCGCTGGGCCATCGCGAAGCGCATTGCGAAGAAGGCGCGCTCGGGGCCACCTTAGACAGGGATCAGCAAGCGGGCTGCTCCGGCGGCGGTGTCCGGTACGTTCGATGCCTCGCGCATCAACCGCGTTCGAACCGGTGCTCCGGCCTGGATACAGGATGCGACTTTGTCCAGAGAATGAAGTATCAGCGGGGCGGCAATCGAGCGATACTCTCGCCGTCCGTGAAGGGAGAACTGCAACATGGCACTCGCGCCGAATCGTGAAGTCTTCATCACCTGCGCACTGACCGGCGCGGGCGATACCACGGGCCGTTCCGACAAGGTGCCGGTGACCCCGGAGCAGATCGCCCGGGCCGGGATCGAGGCGGCGCAGGCCGGGGCCGCGATCATCCACGTGCACGTGCGCGATCCGGAGACGGGACAGCCGGCGCGCGACCCGGCGCTCTATCGCGAGGTGGTCGAGCGGGTGCGCGACTCCGGCGTCGACGTCGTGCTGAACCTTACCGCCGGCATGGGCGGGGACCTCACCCTCGGCCCGGCGGCCCGGCCGCTGCCGTTCTCGTCGGCGGGCACGGATCTCGCGAGCGCCGAAGAGCGGCTCGCCCACGTCACCGAGCTTCTGCCCGAGATCTGCACCCTCGACTGCGGGACGATGAACTTCGGAGAGGGCGACTACATCATGACCAACACCCCGTCGATGCTCGCGGACATGGCCGGGCGGGTGCGGGCGCTCGGAGTGCGTCCGGAGATCGAAATCTTCGATACCGGCCATCTCGTGCTCGCGAAGTGGCTGGTGGAGCGGGGCTTCATCGACGAGCCGGTGATGGTGCAGCTCTGCATGGGGATCCCGTGGGGCGCGCCCGACGACATCGGCACCCTGATGTCGATGGTGAACAACCTGCCGGCGGGGTGGACGTTCTCGGCGTTCTCGATCAGCCGCAACCAGCTTCCCTACGTGGCGCTGGCGGTGCTCGCGGGCGGCAACATCCGTGTCGGGCTCGAGGACAACATCTGGCTCGACAAGGGCGTCCTCGCCACCAACGCCGATCTGGTGCGGCGGGCGGTGGCGATCGCCGAGAACATGGGGGTGCGCGTGCTCGGACCCGAGGCGGTGCGGGAGAAGCTCTCGCTACAAAGGCGCTGACCTGAGCGGGAGCGGGGTAATGCGCCGCCGACCGTGCCTCCTCAGGTCGCACACCGACGTTGTGGATTCTCGCTTTCGTGGGCATGGAGCAGAACACGTAGGAGATCGGCCACTTCTTGTCATTCCCGCGGAAGTGGGAACCCAGGGAGTTTGGTACCGGCTACGTCGGGTTGGGAATACGAGGACGTCATGACAATGGGCATCGAACGCGCCGCGTGCATCGGCGGCGGGGTCATCGGCAGCGGGTGGGCGGCCCGGTTCGTCCTGAACGGGATCGACGCCGCCATCCATGATCCGGACCCGGACACCGAACGCAAGGCGTACGAGGTCCTCGACAACGCCGAGCGCGCATTCGTGCGCCTGTTCGGCGACTCGCGTCCGGCCCGCGGCGCGCTGCGGATCGCGGCGAGCGTCGCCGATGCGGTCGAAGGCGCTGGATTCATTCAGGAAAGCGTGCCGGAGCGGCTCGATCTCAAGCGCACCGTCCTCGCCGAGATCGATGCGGCGGCGCCGCCGGACGTGGTCATCGGATCGTCAACGTCCGGGCTCCTCCCGAGCGACATGCAGCGCGACCTGACGCACCCCGAGCGCATGCTGGTCGGGCATCCGTTCAATCCCGTCTACCTGCTCCCGCTCGTCGAGGTCGTGGGCGGGCGGGCCACGTCCGCCGCCGCGGTCGAGCGCGCCCGCGATGTGTACGCGTCGGTCGGCATGAAGCCGGTGGTGGTGGCGAAGGAGATCGACGCGTTCATCGGCGATCGGCTCCAGGAGGCGCTCTGGCGCGAGGCGCTGTGGCTCGTGCACGACGGCATCGCGACGGTCGAGGACATCGACGACGTCATCCGCTACTCGTTCGGCCTGCGGTGGGCGCAGATGGGTGTCTTTCAGGTGTACCGGGTCGCCGGGGGCGAGGCGGGCATGCGTCACTTCATGGAGCAGTTCGGACCGTGCCTTGCGTGGCCGTGGACGAAGCTCACCGACGTCCCCGACCTCGACGAAGCGCTCGTCGACAAGATCGCCGAACAATCCGATACACAGGCCGCAGGGCTGTCGATCCGCGAGCTGGAGCGGATCCGCGACGATAACCTCGTCGGGATCATGGAAGCGCTGGAGCGCACCGGCGAGTCCGGCTGGGGCGCCGGCGCCCTGCTGCGAGAGGCGAGGCGCGCGATGCGCGGCCGCGCCGGAGACTGAACATGGACTTCGGACTCACGACCGAGCAGCAGATGGTGGTCGACACCGTGCGGGGCTTCGTCGAGAAGGAGCTCTATCCGCACGAGGAGGAGGTCGAGCGCACCGGTCAGGTGCCGCCCGAGCTCGGCGAGGCGATCAAGCGCAAGGTCATCGATCTGGGCTTCTATGCACCGAACCTGCCGGTGGAGGTCGGCGGGGGCGGTCTCGATCACCTGACCTTCACCCTGCTCGAACGCGAGCTCGGCCGCGCGTCGATGGCCCTCAGCGTGTTCTGGGGCCGGCCGTCGGGGATACTGATGGGCTGCGACGAGGGGCAGCGCGAGCGCTATCTGTACCCGGCCGCACTGGGTGAGCGCGTCGATGCGCTGGCCATGACCGAGCCCGGCGCGGGCTCCGACGTACGCGGAATGCAGTGCTTCGCGCGCCGCGACGGCGACGACTGGATCGTGAACGGCACCAAGCACTTCATCTCGCACGCGGACCTCGCCGACTTCGTCATCGTGTTCGTCGCGACCGGCGAGGAGGAGACGGCGCGCGGGCCGAAGAAGCGCATCACGTGTTTCCTGGTCGACCGCGGCGCCCCCGGCTTCGAGATCCGGCCGGGCTATGACTCGGTGTCGCATCGCGGTTACCACAACTGCGTCCTTACCTTCGACGACTGCCGACTGCCGTCCATCCAGATCCTCGGCGAGGCGCACCGCGGGTTCGAGCTCGCGAACGAGTGGCTCTACGCGACGCGGATCACGGTGGCGGCGATGTGCGTCGGACGCGCGCGGCGGGTCTTCGACCTCGCGCTCTCG
>JAKZYK010000176.1:0-5681 GCA_047514485.1 Gammaproteobacteria bacterium | reverse complement strand
CGTAGGTCGGATTAGCGCAGCGTAATCCGACGTTTCTGGCCCAGGAAGTGCGCGTCGCATGTGATGTCGGATTACGCTGCGCTAATCCGACCTACAATCCGGCCAGCGTGACATGTCCCTGCGTCCCCCCTGGCCCGTCCTTGCCATTCCTTCTCAGGGTGGAGTGCGCCCACGTTCATCCCGCACACTCGAACACGCCGCCCGCCCCCGCAGCGGCGAGAGCTGATTCGTTCATCGCCTCGTGCGCGCCGAGGCCTCGGGTGCAGAGTCCGCCTCAAAAACGGCTCAGGATGCGGGAACGACCACCAGCGGCACGCGCATCTCCTCGCGGCTCACCCCGCCGTGCACTCCGATGTGGCGAAACGGCTTCTCGCCCGCGATCCGATCGCGGATCGCGTAGTCCTCCTGCATCACCAGCGCATAGTCCCCCACCCGCTCGTGCAGACGCGGATGCGGATCGGCGAGCCCGAACCATCCTTTGTCGATCATCGATGCGCTCTCGACCACGCGGGCGGCCCCCGACAGCGCTTCGCCGGCACACTGCGAGAAGTCCGCGCGGCGATCTTCCCGCACGTAGCAGTACGCGACCCGCGGCTCACCGCACAGCGGGCGCGAGAGCATCGGTGCGAGACCGGGAATGGATCCCGCATCGAGGCTCGACTCGGGGCGGATGTCGACGAATCCGTGATCCGCGGTCACCACGAGCAGGGCGCCGCTTCCGGCGAGTGCCGCACGCAGGCGCTCGAAGTGCATGTCGATCTTCGCGACGTGGCGCCGGGCGCGCGCGCTCGCCGCACCGAACTTGTGCGAGAGCGTGTCGAGCACCGGCCAGTAGGCGGAGACGTAAGTGCGCCGTCGGGCGCCTCGTACGATATCGACAATCGTATCGACGAGCTCATCGAGCCGCTTGAAGCCCCGAGGCTCGGCGCCGCGCGTGTGCGCCCGCGAATAAGCCGAGTCGACGAGGTGTGCCGGCTGGACGGAGTGGCAGTCCGCACGCACCCGCTCGAAGACGCTGGGGCCGATGAAGATGTCGGCCGGCACGACGCCGAGCGCGGTGAGATCGGCGCGTCCGGCGCGGGTGGTGAACGGGAGCGGCGCGATGATCGCATCGAGCTCGCGCAACCACGTGAACCACCCGGTGACCGCGTGCTCAACCGGCGCGAGGCCCGTGAGGAAGGTCGTCACGGCCGAAGCGGTCGTCGACGGGAAGACCGACGTCATCGTGCCTCGCAGCGACGCACGGAGCGCCGGCGCCGGCCCGGATTCGAGCTGCGCCTGGCCAAGGCCGTCGATGACCACAAGCACGACATGCCTGGCGCGGGCAACCTCCTCGGGTTCGAGATCGGCGAGGTAGCCGTGCGCGCCGCCGGCTCCGGATGCGCCGAGCCCGCAGAGGATGGACTGCATCAGGTTGACGATGCTGCCGTCGCGATAGTTCGGCAGATACATCGCACTTCCCTCGCCCATATGCCCTCATTGCCTGGAGGCGCCGCCCGCCGGCGCGTCCCGCATGACGGCGGGAGGCTCCGGATGAACCGGCTCAGTGCCGGCCGGCGGTGTCCCGGCGCGCATACGTCGTCTCGACGTATTCGTCGACGATGCCGCGGAACTCCACCGCAATGTTGTCGCCGCGCAGCGTGACCGTCTTGTGGCCGTCGACGAACACCGGCGCGGCCGGCGCCTCGCCGGTGCCGGGGAGGCTGATCCCGACATTCGCGTGCCTGCTCTCGCCGGGACCGTTGACCACGCACCCCATCACCGCCACCGACATTTCCTCGACGCCGACGAATCGCTCGCGCCACGACGGCATGTTCTCGCGCAGGTGGCTCTGGATGCTGTTGGCAAGCTCCCGGAAGAATGCGCTGGTCGTACGCCCGCATCCGGGACACGCGGTGACGAGCGGCGTGAACGAGCGCAGCCCCATTGTCTGCAGGATCTCCTGAGCCACGATGACCTCCCGCGTACGCTCGCCGCCGGGCTCCGGAGTCAGCGAGACCCGGATGGTATCGCCGATACCCTGCTGGAGGAGGATCCCCATACCCGCGGTGGACGCGACGATACCCTTCGAGCCCATACCGGCCTCGGTCAATCCCAGGTGCAGGGCGTGGTCGCTGCGCGACGCCAGGTCGGAGTACACCGCGATCAGGTCCTGCACCGCGCTCACCTTGCACGAGAGCACGATGCGGTCGCGAGAAAGCCCCATCCGCTCGGCCTCGAGCGCGTTCTCCAGCGCAGAACGCACGAGCGCCTCGCGCATCACCGCGTTGGCATCGAGCGGTGACTCGCTCGCCGCGTTCTCGTCCATCAGGCGAGCGAGCAGCGCCTGGTCGAGGCTTCCCCAGTTCACGCCGATGCGCACCGGGCGGTCATGCTCCATCGCCTTCTCGATCATCGTCGCGAACCGGGCGTCGCGCTTTGCACCGAACCCGACGTTGCCGGGATTGATGCGGTACTTCGCGAGCGCCTCGGCGCATTCGCGAACGTCGCTGAGCAACCGGTGTCCGTTGTAGTGGAAGTCGCCGATGAGCGGCACCGCGCAACCGCTCGCATCGAGCCGCTCACGGATCGCGGGCACCGCCCGCGCCGCCTCTGGGGTGTTGACCGTGATCCGGACGAGTTCGGAGCCCGACCGGGCAAGCGATTCGACCTGGGCGACGGTGGCCGCGATGTCCGCGGTGTCGGTGTCGGTCATGGACTGCACGACGATGGGAGCGCCGCCGCCCACCTGGACGGAACCGATCCGCACGCCGACGCTGGCACGGCGAGATCCGGGTTGAAGCACGGCAGTATCCGAATGGCTCAATGGGAGGCGGAGTCTAACCCGACCGCCCCGACCCGGCGTAGCCAGAACCGGACGCAAGTGCATTCATCGGCTATACGGCGAGCGCCTTGCGTTCCAGCTCTCCGCACCCGAATACACTCTTGTAGTGCTCGATAAGCTCCGGCGGACCGGATGCCTTTTCAAGGTTGTCGGACAATTTGACCGTCGGCAGGTGATTCGCGCGAGTCGCCTTGCAGACCAGCGAGATGGGGTCCAGACCCCGATTCGCCACCGGTGAGCAGTCGCGCAGATCATTGGTGAGCAAGGTTCCCCAACCGAAACCAAGGCGCACGCGGCCGGCAAAGTGATGATAGGCCCTCTCGATACTGTCGATATCCAGCCCGTCGGAAAAGATCAACAGCTTGTCCCGCGGATCCTGCCCCATCCGGTTCCACCAGGAGATGATCTCCTCGCCGCCGTCGATCGGATCCTTGGAATCGATTCGGAATCCGCTCCACTGCGCTACCCAATGCGGTGCGTGGCGCAGAAAGGTGGTGGTTCCGAACGTATCGGGCAGCACGACGAGAAGGTTTCCCTCATAAGTACGTTGCCAGCTTTCGAGCACGCTGTATGGGGTTCGCAGCAACTGCCGGTCATCGCCGGCCATCGTTGCTCGTACCATGGGCAACTCGTGGGCATTGGTCCCGATCGCCTCGATGTCGAGCTCCATCGCGTGCAGTACGTTGCTGGTGCCGGTGAACTTCTCGCCAAGGCCCTCCTTCATCGCCTCGACACACCAGCGGTGCCACAGGTAGCTATGCCTTCTGCGGGTGCCGAAGTCGGCGATGCGAAGCTCCGGTAGCGCGTCCAATCGCACGACTTTTGCCCATAGCTTCGCTTTCGCGCGGGCGTACAGGACATCGAGCTCGAAACGCCCGATGCCCTTCATGGCGGCACGCGAGCGCAGTTCGCTGATGATGGAGAGCACCGGGATCTCCCACAGCGTGACAGCGGCCCAGGTGCCGCTGAAATCGATGCAGAACTGCCCGTCTTCCACGTGAAGGTCGTACTCGGGCAGCCGGTATTCGCTCAGCCACGTCAGGAAGTCCGGTGAAAACAGGCGCTCCTTTCCATAGAAGGTATTTCCGGCCAGCCAGATGCGTTCCTTCTTGGCAAGCTGCACGGTACGCGCGTGGTCGAGCTGCTGGCGAAGCTCCGCTTCACCGATGGCCTGCGCGAGACGCGCCGTCGGCGAGCGGTTGATCAGGGAGAACGTCACCGGGACGTGTGGGAACTCCTTCCAGATCGTCTGCAGCATGAGGAGCTTGTAGACGTCGGTGTCGAGCAGGCTGCGGATGATCGGATCGAGCTTGAACGCATGGTTGTAGACCCGCGTGGCGATATCGATAGTAGTCATCGGTCGCAGAGCTCTTCAGTTCCCACCGGCGAACGATCGTCCCCCGCTGGCTGATCCGTTGGTCGACAGTCTGCCGCCTGCAGCAACCCCGCATGGCCGCCCGAGTCAGCAACGAGGCGGTGCCCGGAGACACCTTTCGTCCGTGCGTTCGCGAGGCGGAAATGTAGCATGCAAGCCGGGTTCCGGAACCTTCCGGCGGGCGCCGATCCTCGTCAGTCGGGAGCCTTGCGCCACACGAGGATGCGGTTGTTCGACGGCATCGCGACATCGTCCTCCAGCGCCATGTCCCCGGCGGCCGCGATGCGCTCGAGGTCGCGTATGTCGCGCACTCCCATGCCCGGGTCCTGCGCCCGCAGCGATCGATCGAAGGCGGCATTGCTCGCGCTGGTGTGGCGGCCGTCGCACGCGAACGGACCGTACAGCACGAATCGCGCACCCGGCGACAGCACCTCGGCGAGGCCATCGCACATCGCCTCGACCTCCGACCAGTGCATGATATGCGCGGTGTTCGCGCTGAATGCACCGCCGGCGTTGGCGAGCGGCCAGGGCTTGCGCCGGACGTCGAGGGTGAGCGGGCGCTCGACGTTATCCAGCTTCGCCTCGTCTATCCAGGCGTCGATGCCCGCATGGTTGTGCGCCAGATCGCTCGTTCTCCACACCAGGTGCGGCAACCCCGAGGCGAACCACACCGCGTGCTGGCCAGTGCCGCTGCCGATTTCGAGCACGTCGCTCGCGTCGCCGAATACACGGCGCAACACCTCGAGAATCGGGCCCTTGTTCCTCTCGCACGCGGGGGCAAACGGCTTCATACCGACGCGTACCCGTTTCCGGCGTGCAGGCGCATTGTCGAAAGCGTGATGCAATTGCGTCAATCCGATCCGCCGGCGCGGAGGCGTGCCCGTCCCGGTCAGACGTCTATCGAGCCGCCGGACTCCGGGGGGGCGACGCCTCGCGGCTTGTCGGCTCAATACGGTGTGTAGACGTCAAGGATACGGTCCGGCGCCAGGGATTTCGAGAGACGAAACCGCATCCGGTCTCGCGTCCAGTCGCGTGAGAGGTCGAGAGACATCAACTTGGGCCATACCGCCGTATCGGCCGCGCTCCACAGCGCCGGCTCGAATCCGAGGATCAGGAATTGATGATGCTGGCGCAAGTATCAGATGAAACAACCCATCGAGCTGCGTTGCCGATAGTTTTCGCGGCGCCGAAACGCTATCGGAAGGGTTCATTTAACACGAAAATTGGACGGCGTTCGTCCAATTTTCGTGGTAGCGAAGTGTGATGATTCACCGAAGTGTTACTTCTGGGCCACGCACTCCGGTGCCGAGATCGACCTGATCGTGCAGCGCGGCAGCCGGCTGCGGGGATTCGAGGTCAAGCGCACAAGCTCACCGGCCGTCACCCGTTCGATGCGTTCGGCGGTCGCCGACCTCGATCTGCGCTCCCTGGACGTGATTCATGCCGGCGAGGAGACCTTTCCCCTCGCCAAGGGCATCCGTG
>JAKZYK010000175.1:0-5424 GCA_047514485.1 Gammaproteobacteria bacterium | reverse complement strand
GTCGGAAGATCAGGTTCGGACTGGCCCGGGGTTGCGTGAATGCATGCATCGGCCCGCGCGTTCTGTGCGAAAATTCGCGCCCCCACGATTCGCGCACGCCCGGTGATGAACATGACGCAGAGCGGTCGGCGCACCGGCGGCCGGGTCCTGGTCGACGCGCTCGAGATCCACGGCGTCGACACCGTCTTCTGCGTACCGGGCGAGAGCTATCTCGCGGTCCTCGACGCCCTCTACGACGCGCGCCGCGCGATCGTGACGATCACCTGCCGGCACGAGGGCGGCGCCGCCAACATGGCGGAAGCCTACGGCAAGCTCACCGGGCGGCCCGGCGTCATCATGGTCACGCGGGGACCGGGCGCCTGCCACGCCGCGATCGGGCTTCATACCGCCGCGCAGGACTCGACACCCATGGTGATGTTCATCGGCCAAGTCGAGCGTGGACACTCCGATCGCGAGGCGTTCCAGGAGATCGAGTACCGGCGGTTCCTCGAGCCGCTGTGCAAATGGGTCGTCCAGATCGACGACCCGGCGCGGATCCCCGAGCTCGTGAGCCAGGCGTTTCATCGCGCGTGCTCCGGGCGGCCGGGTCCCGTGGCCGTCGCGTTACCGGAAGACATGCTGGTCGAAGAGACCGACACCGCGGATACGGGCCGGTACGCCGCGATCTCGCCAGGGGTCGCGGGCGATGCGATCCCGGCGTTGCGCGAGTTGCTCGTCAACGCACGCCGCCCGCTCGTCATCGCCGGCGGCGGAGGCTGGTCCATGCGTGCAAGCGAAGACCTCGCGCGATTCGTCGAAGCGAACGCACTCGCCACCGCGGCATCGTTCCGCTGCCAGGATCGCCTCGACAACACCCACCCCTGCTATGCGGGCGACCTCGGGATCGGCATCGATCCGGCGCTGGCCGAGCGGGTCCGCGAGGCCGATCTGCTGCTGGTGATCGGGGCGCGGTTGGGCGAGATGACGACGCGCGGCTACCGCCTCGTCGTTCCGCCATGCCCGCGGCAGAAGCTCGTGCACGTCCATCCCGACCCCGGCGAACTCGGCCGGGTATTCCAGCCGGCTCTCGCGATCTGCGCGGGCTCGGCCGAGTTCCTGCAAGCCGCCGCCGCGATGCCCGCGGTGGGCTCGAGCGTCTGGCGCGAATCCACCGCCCGCGCCCACGAAGAGTACCTTGCATCCGTCGAACCGACGGGCGGTCTTCCTGGACCGGTCGAGATGGGCACGATCATGGCGTACCTGCGCGAGCGGCTTCCGCCGGAGGCAATCCTCACCATTGACGCCGGCAACTTCTCCGCGTGGGCACACCGACACTATGTCTATCGCGCGTTCCCGAGCCAGATCGGTCCGACCAGCGGTGCGATGGGCTACGGAATTCCGGCCGCGATCGCGGCCCGTCACGTATACCCCGACCGACCGGTGATCGCGTTCTGCGGCGACGGCGGCGCGCTGATGACCGGACAGGAGATCGCGACGGCGGTGCACCACGGAATCGATCCCGTCATCCTCGTCGTGAACAACTCGATGCTCGGGACGATCCGCATGCACCAGGAACGGGAGTATCCCGACCGCGTGATTGCCACTGGTCTCACCAACCCGGATTTCGTGGCATGGGCCGAGAGCTTCGGAGCATTCGCCGCGAGGGTGGAGCGCACCAGCGAGTTCCCCGACGCGTTCGAGGGTGCGATGTCCGCCGGGCGCGTGGCCCTCATCGAGCTGCGGATCGACCCGGAACTGATCACGACGCGCGCGACGCTTGCGCAGATCCGCGGCGCCGGCGCGCGCCGCTGAGCGCTCCCACTGCGCGCCCCCCCGCTCCGTCTCTCCGCCATGTTCGCCGCAATCTCAAGCGCCTGGGCCCTGCTCCTCGGCATCGCCCTCATCATGCTCGGCAACGGCCTTCAGAACACGCTGCTCGGGGTGCGGGCCACACTGGAGGGATTCGGCACCGCCACCACGGGGCTGGTGATGACCGGCTACTTCGCCGGCTTTGTCGCCGGATCCGTGGTCGTTCCGCGCCTGCTCGCCAACGTGGGCCATGTGCGGGTCTTCGCCGCTCTCGCCTCGCTCGCGTCGGGAGCCGCCCTGCTGCACACGGTCTTGGTGTCGCCGGTCTCCTGGGGCCTGATCCGCCTCGTCACCGGATTCTGCTTCGCCGGTCTCTACGTCGTCGCCGAGAGCTGGATCAACGACGCGGCGACCAACAAGACCCGCGGCCAGTTGCTGTCGGTGTACATGATCATGGTGATGGGCGGCATGGGCAGCGGCCAGCTCCTCATGAACCTGTTCGATCCGCGCGGCTTCGAGCTCTTCGTGCTCGTCTCGGTCCTGATCTCCTTCGCCCTGGTCCCGATTACGCTGAGCGTGGGGCGCGCGCCGATGTTCGAGGCACCGGAATCCATCGGCGCCCGCGCCCTGTTCCGGGCGTCGCCGCTCGGCGTGACCGGCGCCTTCCTGATCGGCATCGCGCACAGCGCGCTGTTCTCCATGGGTCCGGTGTACGCCACCCGGCTCGGGCTGGCGGTGGACCGGCTCTCCTTCTTCATCGCGGCGGCGTTGTTCGGGGGGCTGATTCTGCAGTGGCCTATTGGCTGGCTGTCCGACCGTTTCGACCGGCGCAAGGTGATCGTGGCGGTCGCCTGGATCGCGGCCGGCGCCGCGTTCGGGGCGGGCGTGGGTGGTGTCGATTCGTACGCGCTGCTCATCGGCTCGACCGCCCTGCTCGGCGGCATGTCGCTGCCGTTGTACTCGTTGTGCGGCGCGCATACCAATGACCATCTCACGCCGCGCCAGATCGTCGCCGCCAGCGCCACCCTGGTTCTCATCGGCGGGTTGGGTCTCACGATGGGTCCTTTGCTCGCCGCGGTCTTGATGGGCCTCACCGGGCCCGCCGGCTTGTTCTGGCTGCTCGCCGTCGTGCATGGCTGCATCGGTGGATACGGCCTGTACCGGATGGTGCGCCGCGACCCTGTTCCGCTGGACGCGCAGAGAACCTACGAGCCGGTCAGTCTGCGAACGTCGCCGATCGTCCAGGCAGCGACGAACCGCCACTGGCGCGACACCCGGGACCGGGACCTCGCGCGGTGGAGCAGATGGTGAAGCGCACGCAGGTAGGCGCAGCGGCCGTGCTCGCAGACATCGCACAGCGATTCCACGTGCTCGACATGGTGATTTGAACGGTTTGATGACACGGATTGACATATGGACATACAGGAGTGACATACTGGTGCATCTTCGACCCGGGCAGCATCATGCGCACCACCATCCGACTCGACGACGGGCTTCTCGACGAGGCAAAGCGAGTGGCCGCCAAGCATGGGATGACGCTCACGGCGATCATCGAGGAATCCTTGCGGGAACGCCTGGCTCGCAGCCGGGCCACCCCACTCGGTCAACGAACCCGACTGGCGACGACCGGAGAGGGCGGCGTGCTTCCCGGGATCGATCTCGATGATTCGGCGTCCCTGTTCGACATGATGGACGATCGGCATTGATCCTCCCGGACGTCAACATTCTGATCTACGCCCACCGGCAGGACACCCCCGACCATCAGGGTTGGCTCAGTTGGCTGGAGTCCGAGATCAACTCCGATTCAGCCTTCGGCCTGAGTGATCTGGTCGTGAGCGGTTTCATCCGGATCGTCACCCATCCAAAGGTGTTCAAGTCCCCGAGCTCGCTGAATCGGGCAATGACCTTTGCAACCCAGCTTCGAGAACGTCCGAACTGCATCCCGGTAGCGCCGGGCCCCAATCACTGGGGGATTTTTCGGCGGCTGTGCGAATCTGCCGGCGCCCGGGGAAATCTGGTTCCCGACGCCTACCTGGCCGCCATGGCAATCGAGCATGGATGCGAGTGGATCACCGCCGATCATGACTTCAGCCGGTTTGCCGGACTCAAGTGGCGGCATCCGTTGGCGTCCTGAGCACTGCCCCGGCGTTGCCGCAGAGCGCAACGCCTGCACGGAGACGAACGCGATGGACAAGACGGTGACCCCCGTGGCTCGTGATTCCCGCAAGCGCGACCTGCTTGGAGAGTTCCGCCGCTTCCTCCCCGGCGCGTCGGTGCTCCACACCGAGGAGGCCCTGAAGCCCTACGAGTGCGACGGGCTCACCGCGTACCGGCAGGTCCCTCTCATCGCGGTGCTCCCCGACTCGGTCGAGCAGGTGCAGGAGGTGATGCGGACCTGCTCTCGCCTCGGCGTGCCGGTCGTCGCGCGGGGCGCGGGGACGGGGCTCTCGGGCGGCGCGCTGCCGCTCGCCAGCGGGGTGCTGCTGAGCCTCGCGAAGCTTAACCGGATCCTCGAGGTCGATCCGATCAACCGCACTGCGCGGGTGCAGCCCGGGGTGCGCAATCTCGCGATTTCCGAGCACGTCGCGCCGCTCGGACTCTACTACGCCCCGGATCCGTCCTCCCAGATTGCGTGCAGCATCGGCGGCAACGTGGCAGAAAATGCGGGCGGGCTCCACTGCCTGAAGTACGGTCTCACCGTGCACAACATCCTCGAACTCATCGTGATCACTGCCGACGGCGAGCGCATCACCATCGGCGGCGGCGCGCTCGACACCCCCGGCTACGACCTGCTCGCTCTGATGACAGGCTCGGAAGGTCTGCTCGGCGTAGTGGTCGAGGTCAGGGTGAGGCTCCTTCCGAAGCCGGCCTGTGCGAAGGTCCTGCTCGCGGCGTTCGCCGACGTGGAGAGCGCGGGCGCAGCGGTCGGCGCGATCATCGCCGAGGGGATCCTCCCAGCCGGGCTCGAGATGATGGACAACTTCGCCATCCGCGCGACCGACGACTTCTGCGGCGCAGGCTATCCGACCGACGCCGCCGCGATCCTGCTGTGCGAGCTTGACGGTGTCGAAGAAGAGGTCGAAGACCAGATCGCCGATGTGCGCGCGGTGCTCGATCGCTGCGGCGCGACGCAGGTGCGCGTCGCGCGCGACGAGGCCGAGCGCATGCGCTTCTGGGCCGGTCGCAAGGCCGCCTTCCCCGCCGCCGGCCGACTCTCGCCGGACTACCTCTGCATGGACGGCACCATCCCGCGGCGCGAGCTGCCGGCAGTGCTCAACCGTATGCAGGCACTCTCCGAGGAGTCGGGCCTGCGGATAATGAACGTGTTCCACGCCGGCGACGGCAACCTGCACCCGTTGATCCTCTACGACGCGAACGCACCGGGCGAGCTCGATGCGGCCGTGCGCGTCGGGGCGCAGATCCTCGAGCTCTGCGTCGAGGTCGGCGGGACGATCACCGGCGAGCACGGGGTCGGGGTGGAGAAGATCGACCAGATGTGCGTGCAGTTCGCATCGCCCGAGCTCGTGCAGTTTCACGCAGTGAAAGGCGCGTTCGATCCGCGCGGACTGCTCAATCCCGGCAAGGCGGTGCCGACTTTGCAGCGCTGCGCCGAATACGGCGCCATGCACGTGCACG
>JAKZYK010000174.1:0-4448 GCA_047514485.1 Gammaproteobacteria bacterium | reverse complement strand
CGCGAACGCGCCGAAGTGGTGAAGCAGGCGATGGCGCTCCAGCCATTCGCGCAGGCACCGGCCCGGCGAGTGGATCGCGTCGGAGACGACCGCAAGGGGATAGCGGGCGGCGAGGGTCTCGATGGCGTCGCCAATCCCGGGCACCGGATCCGGCATGATCTCGAGCTCCATCACCTCGATCTTTGCCGTCACCTTGGCGAGGACCGCCTCGGGAAGCCCCCGGCCAAGCCCGCCGAGCAGCACCGAGATCCGTTCCGCGACCGACCATGTGACGTGTTGATCGTGCCAGACCTTGGTGAACGCGGCATCGGCGACGTCGTACGCAGCGTCGACAACCTCGCCCGGGACTGCCGAGTGGGCGGCCAGCGCATCCCGCACCAGCGTCCGGCGCGCCTCGGCTCGTCCGAATCGTCGTGAATGACCGTATCCCACAGATCGAAGGTGATCGCACGAATCATGACCGCTCCTCGTTCGAAGGCGCACGAAGGTACGGGAGGTACGGGAGCCTCTCCGGGGCGACAAGGCTGTTCACCATCAGGCGGCAGACGGGAACGTGCACCTCGGTCCCGAGTTGACTCGGTGATTGTATCGGGACGCGCATCGACGCCGATGTGGGAAGGGTTTTCACTCGACCGGGCGGGGTGGGGAATTGGTCTCGGACGGCCGGAATGCGAGGCCACCCGGGCTCAGGCGTCGAAGAATCCCGACATGACGTCGATGGCGTGGTCGATTCCTTCGGCGTCGATGTCGAGGTGCGTGACCATGCGGATCGGGTTGCGGGACTTGATGAGCACGTGGTGCCGTTCGCAGTGTGCGCCGAAGTCTTCGAGCCGATCCGGCGCCACCTTGGCGAAGAGCATGTTGGTCTGGACGGCGTTGTGGTCGACGTCGATGCCGTCAATGCGGGCGAGGCCGCCGGCGAGTCGCCGGGCGTTGGCGTGGTCCGCTTCGAGCCGATCGACGTGATGGTCGAGGGCGTGGATCCCTGCCGCCGCGATGATCCCGATCTGGCGCATCCCGCCGCCGACGACCTTGCGCCAGCGCCTCGCTTCCGCGATGAAGTCACGCGAGCCGACGAGAAGAGTGCCGGCTGGGGCTCCCAGCCCCTTGGAGAGACAGATCGAGACGCTGTCGAAGAGCGATGTGACCTCGGCGGCCTCCACCCCGAGCTCCACCGTAGCGTTGCATACCCGCGCACCGTCGAGATGGAGCGCAAGACCGTGACGGTCGCACAGGGTCCGCGCCGCGCGCATGTACGCGAGCGGCAGCACCATGCCGGAGATCGTGTTCTCGAGACTCAGTAGCCGGGTCCGAGCGTAGTGGAAGTCGTGCGGCTTGATCGACGCGGCGACGCGGTCGAGGTCGAGCGTGCCGTCCGCCTCGACCTCGATCGGCTGGGGCTGGATCCCGCCGAGGGCCGCCGCGCCGCCGCCCTCGGTGCGATAGTTGTGGGCCTGCTGTCCGCAGACGTACTCGTCGCCGCGGCCGCAGTGCGAGAGCAGCGCGAGGAAGTTTCCCTGCGTGCCGCTCGAGACGAACAGTGCCGACTCGTGGCCGAATCGCTCCGCGGCCATGGCCTCGATCCGGTTGACGGTCGGGTCCTCGCCGAAGACATCGTCTCCGACCTCCGCCTCGGCCATCGCGGCGCGCATCGCCGGAGTCGGGCGGGTGACGGTGTCGCTTCGCAAGTCAACGAGCTGCACGGGGGCCTCCAGCGGGTTGTCGGCGCGGCATGATTCCGGAAGACGGATCATGCGCTACAACTCCAATCAGCGAAATACCCGCCGAGAGCGCACGTCAGGCGTTTGCTTTGCTGTCCGACCTCGGCCGATCCGGACTGGCCGGCAACTCCCATGCGCTTCTCGACCATGGTGCAGACCATGATGAAGATGTGACGAGACGGCGCCACGTTGATCGAGGCCCGTCCGTCAGCCAGTTGTGGCCGGGACGGCCGGCGTGTGTGCGGGGAGCTGAAAGCTGAACGCGGTGCCATGGCCCAGGGTGCTCTGCACCTCGAGTCGGGCGCCGTGGAGCTCCACGATGCGTTTCGCGATCGCCAGGCCGAGCCCGGCGTGGGCGTTGCCCCGATGCGCGTTCCCGGCCTGGTAGAAGCGGTCGAAGACCCGGGGGAGATGCTCGGGGGCGATGCCCGGTCCGCTGTCGGAGACCGTCACCCGCACCGCACCCTCATTGGAAGCGATCGGGATCCGGATCGCTCCGCCCTGCGGCGAGTGCGAGAGCGCGTTGTCGATCAGGTTCTCGAGCACGCGCTCGACGAGGGCGATGTCCGCGTCAACCATCGGCAACCCCTCGCCGGCGTCGATGGCGATGGTCGAGCCGCGGCGCTGCGCCTCCAACTGGAACTTCTGCGCGATGTCGCTGACGAGCTCGGCGAGTGAGACCGGCTCGCACGCGGGCGTCTGCTCGTGCGCATCGAGCTTCGCGAGCTCGAAGAGATCTCCGACGAGACGGCGCAGCCGCTCGCTCTGGTCGAGCGCCACCGCGAGATAGCGCTCCCGTTCGGCCGGGTCGAGCTCCGCGTCCTTGAGTATCAGCGTCTCGATGTAGCCGTGCAGCGTCGCGAGTGGGGTGCGCAGATCGTGCGAGACGTGCGCCACCATCTCCCGGCGTAGTGCATCGGTCTTCTCCAGGGCGTCGAGCTGTTGCCCGATCCGGGCCGCCATCTCGTCGTACGCGCGTCCGAGCTGGGCAATCTCGTCGCCGTCACCCGGGCCGGAGGTCGCGAACGGCTCGAAGGTCCGAAACTCCCCGGCCCGGAACCGATCGATGTGGTTGGTGAGGCGACGCAGTCTGCGGGTCATCGCGTGCAGCACCACGAGCCCGGCCAGCGACCCCACGACGATGCTCACGATCAGGGCGAGCCCGCTGTAACGTGCGATGAAGCTCGTGTGCAGCAGCGCCGCGATTGTGTCGACACGCTCACCCAGGAGTACCACGTAGAGGTAGCCGTCCGGGTCCTCCTCGCTCGGCACCGCGGTGACGGAGAATGCCTTCTGCCCGTCGTGACTGCGAGGATCGTCGCCGAGCAGGGGATAGGCGTCGTCACCGGCCAGGAACGCACGCACCGGCCCGAGCGATACGCGCTTGCGCTTGACGATACCCGGATCGGCGGAGAAGGACAGAATACGGCCTTCTAGATCAATGAGATAAATCTCGATGCTCGGGTTAATTGTCATGTATTCGTGGAACATCTCCTTCAGGGCCGACTCGTTGATGCGCCCCTCCTCGACAAGATTGCGGTCGGCGACCAGATCGCGGGCGAGATCGCGGTTGAGGCGCTGCTCGGTCACCTGCAGATGATGCCGCGTCGCAAAGAGGGTCAGAGCCGCGTAGAGGACTGCGATCGCGAGCACGATCGCCACGAGCGCGACCGAGAGCTTGCCGTAGAGGGTGCGGATCATCGCCGGGGCGCCCGAATGCCTCTCAAGCGCCGTCGCCCGGCCCGAGACGATCGGAGAACTTGTAGCCCACTCCCCACACCGTGAGGATGTACTCCGGCTTGGAGGGATCGCGCTCGATCTTCGCCCGCAAGCGGTTGATGTGGGAGTTCACGGTATGCTCGTACCCCTCGTGGTTGTAGCCCCAGACTTGGTCGAGCAGCCGCGCGCGGTTGAACACCTGTCCCGGGTGGCGCGCGAAGTGCACGATCAGGTCGAACTCCCGGGCGGTGAGGATGACCTCGCGCCCGCCGATGCTCACGCGGCGTTTGCCGGTCTCGATCCTGAGTGCCCCGCGCTCGATTGTCTCGTCGGTGCCGGGCGCGCCGGCCTGACGGGAGAGGGCCTCGACGCGCCGAAAGAGCGCCTTCACCCGCGCCTGCAGCTCGCGCACGCTGAACGGTTTGGCGAGATAGTCGTGCGCTCCCATCTCGAGCCCGAGCACCCGGTCGAGCTCGGTCGACTTTGCGGTCAGCATCAGGATGGGCACGTAGCCGGGAAGGGTCCGAATCTCCCGGCATACCGCGAGGCCGTCCATCTCCGGGAGCATCAGATCGAGCACCACGAGGTCGTAGCGTCCGCCGGCTGCGAGCTCCAGGCCGCGCTTCCCATCGTCGGCGATGTCCGCCTCGCATTGAACGTCGCGAAGATGCAGCTTGACGAGAGCCGCGATCTCGCGGTTGTCCTCGACGATGAGGGCGCGGCGGGTGGTCATGGCGCGAATCCGCAGTTCGTTCGTGCACCGTCTCCGATCAACCGATGACGAACGGGTTCGCCATCTCCTCCGCGGTCGAGATCCAGACGCTCTTGGTCTGCATGTACTCCAGGACCGCCTGCTGCCCGAGCTCCCGGCCGAGACCGCTGCGCTTGTAGCCGCCGAACGGCATCGTGTAGCTGACCGCCCGGTACATGTTGACCCACACGGTGCCGGCCTGGAGCCGCTCCGACATCGTAATGGCCCGGCGTATGTTCTCCGTCCACACTCCGGCC
>JAKZYK010000173.1:0-3230 GCA_047514485.1 Gammaproteobacteria bacterium | reverse complement strand
AGAAACCGCATTATGCTTTTCTCCGTGGGCTCTGAGCGCCCTCGAGCCGCCCTCTACATCGAGCGCCTCGCTCGATCACCACGCGCATCGAGGCCCAGGCCGAGGTGTCCATGGGCTGGCCCTTGGTCCACCACCACCGACACACATGTCCCGATCGCCCTGCGCGACCAGGACGACAACGAGGTGGCCACCGGCAACACCAGCGTCGCAACCGTCGCTCGCGTGCAGGCTTGGCAAGGCGACAAAAAGAAACCCGACGAGATCCAGAAGCTCGAATTGACGCTGGAGCGGACCCTGCGACACCAGCGTGCCCAGGCACGCGCCACACGCACTGAGAGCGCCGTCGTGACCGCGGTCGAGGTTGAGCGTCGTTTTCGGGTGCCACCTGCCAACGCGCGCCGGCCCGGACCGTGCGGGCGCGGCCAAGGGGCCGCTTCGCGGGCGCTCGCCAGGGTGAGCGGCACACGGGGAGGAGAAAGGGAAAAGGGAGCTGCCCAGGGTCGATGCGGTGGCGCTCGCGGCTGCCGTGAGGCGGCGCCACGAGGCAGCCAGGTGCCTGCCCCGTCTCTGCGAGGCCGGAGAGGAGTTGTGGCCGAAGCTGCTAGTTGGCTTTGAAGGCGTCGATTATCGCGGCGCCGTCGGCGCCCGCGGCGGCAGACCATTCGGCCGACATGGCAGCACCGATCTCCGCGAGGTCGGCGGCGAGCCGCTCCCCCGGCGCCAGCACGCTCATACCGTTGTCCCTGAGCTGTGCCATATACCAATCGGTCAACTCGCGTGCTCGCGTCGTGCCGGCCGCTGCCGCCAACAACGACGCCGAACGCAGGCAGTTCCGGGTTTGCGCGTCGAGCGCGTCGAAGGCGTCCATGTTCACGAACACATAGTTGCGCGGCAGCCAGGCCCGGACGTCGTAGAAATAGCTCATATGCTCCCAGACCCCGTGGTCGTAACCGGTCGAGCTCGACGACATGAAGGCGTCCGCCACACCGCTCGCCAGCGCCTGGCTGAGCTCTGCCGCCTCGACATGCACCGGCAGCATTTTGGCAAGCTCTGCCAGTCTCGCGGTCGCGGCGTTGTTGGTGCGGAACCTGATCCCGCCCATGTCGGCGACACCGCCGATCTCGCGCTTGAAATACATCCCCTGCGGTGGCCAGGGGACGGCGTAGAGCAGTACCAGATTCTGATCTGCGAGGATCTCGGTCAACTTGCCCCTGGCCGCCTGCCAAAGCCGATCGGATGCCTCGAAGGACGAGGCGAGGAACGGCACCGAGTCGAATCCGAAGACGGCATTCTCATCTTGGTGCGCACTCAACAACCGCTCACCGATGGGAGCCCGACCGGTCTGTACGGCGCGCTTGATCTCGCCGCCCTTGAACAGGGTGCCGCCGCCATGCACCACGATCTCAAGATCGCCCCCGGTGCACACGCCTACTGCCTCGGCAAACAGCTTGCCGTTTTGCGTGTGGTAATTGGAATCCACATACGCCGTCGGCATGTCCCATTTATCGGCCGCGTGGACGGTGCCCGCCGAGAGGGCCAAGCCAGCCAGTCCCGTCAACCATTTCATTCAACAGCACCACATTACTGGCGTAATAACCTCAATAATGAAGGCTCAATTAGTGAATCGAATGACGCCGGCGAGGCAGGCCCGGTCATTGGCGCCGGGGGCGAGGCCGACGAGCGCGGTGGCGCAAGGGGAAGCACCGCGAGCGCCTCGCGCCGCTGCGCGCACGTCAGCCCGCTCGCCGTCGAAAGCCACGCCTGGAAACCCTTGACGTCCATAATCCAACCTCCTGACGTTCTATCACAACACATACGATTCGCGAATTGAGCCAAATGATTTGGTTTCTACCGCGCTCCGATCCCGGAGCGGCCACCGAGTACCTGCGCCCGAACGGGTGCGGGGTGTCGACCGAGGGCGCGACGCTGCTGCCCCAACGGGACGCTGCTGCCCCCACGGCACGCTGCCGCGCCTGCTTATGCTGTGGATGTACGCCGAGCTCGAGCGCACCGGACAGGGGCGACTCGACCTGGTGTACGAGCTCTCCGACTATCTGCTCGCGCTCGAGCTGGTGGAGACGTCGGAGCTGGCCGAGCAGGCCGAGCGGCTCTTCAGATTGCGGCTTGCAGGTGGTCGAGCGGGCGATGCCCGTGATCGACGCCTCGCTGACCCAGTGGGTTGGCGAGGCGCATAAGAGAACTGAGGCGCTGCGTATGGCGTCGATGCTGAACAGGAGAAACTCTTATGCTCTATGCGGATCAACTATGACCTCAAGAAGCCAAGGCAGAAGGGACGTGTCGATCTCGATTTGCGAGGAAGTCCCTCCGATGAAGGAAGGAGGCAAGAGTGCAGATCACGCTCGGAATCGAAGAGGAGCTGATGATCGTCGATCCGGCGACCCGCGAGGTGATCGCCGATCCGGGGCCTGAAATACTGGAACGCGCGAGCGCAAGGGCAAGACCGCACCGCGTGGTGGCCGAGTTGATGCGATCGCAGATCGAGACGAACTCGGCGATCTGCACCTCGGTCGAGGCGCTCGATGGAAGCCTGCGCGAAACGCGAAGCGCCGTTATCGAAGCGGCGAGAAGCGAAGGCGCACGGGTCATCGCGTCGTCGACACACCCCTGGGCGCGGTGGCAGGACCAGAAGGTGACCGAGAATAGCCGCTACCGCAAGGCCGAAGCGGCGCACCAGGACACCGTGCGCCAGTTCTTCGTCGGCGGGATGCACGTGCATGCGGGGTTCGCAACGCCCGACATCCGCATCCGGGTCATGAACGCCCTCGTGCAGCACCTCCCGCTGCTGCTCGCGCTCTCGACCTCCTCGCCGTTTCATGGCGGGCGGCTCACGGGACTCAAGTCCTACCGGCAGAGCGCGATTGCGGCGCTTCCGCGCACCGGAATCCCGCCGGTGCTGCATGAGCGTGAGGAGTTCGATCGAATCGTGCACACGTACCGGCAGATGGGAGCGATCGAAGACGCGAGCGAGCTGCGCTGGGACATCCGGCCCTCCGCGCACTACCCCACCATCGAGCTTCGGATCTGCGACATATGCCCCAGGGTCGAGGACGCTATCGCGATCTCCGCGCTCTACGCATGCCTCATCCGAAGCATCGCAACGGACATCGAGAACGGAACCGCTCCGGCAATCGCGAGGCGCGAGGTGGTGAGCGAAGGACGCTGGCTCGCGCAACGTTACGGCACCTTCGCGTTCCTTCCCGACGGGAATC
>JAKZYK010000172.1:0-3010 GCA_047514485.1 Gammaproteobacteria bacterium | reverse complement strand
GGCAGCGCCTGCATGACCGGCGCCGGGATGGTGGTCGCCTGTGACCACGTCACCGCGTAGTCGCCGCCGTCGCGCCGGCGGTAGACGAGAAAGAGCCTGCCGTCGTGGGAGATCGCGAGCTCGGCCCATTCGTTGTGATAGAAGCTGTCGAGATCCGCCTCCGCCACCACGATGTGGAGCCGCAGCCGCTGCGGGCGGCTCGCCGGGTCCATGACCGTCAGCACCTCCGGATCGGCCGCCGCTGCGCGTGCGAGCGCTTCGGTGAGCAGCGCGTCGAGCTCGCTGCGCCGCGCGTCCGGGAATGCGTTCCACCGAGCCAGCACTTGGGAGCGAAGCCGCGCGAGGGCGTCGCTCGCGCCGCTGCGGGCGCTCTGCTCGGACTGGTCCGCGTCTGACATCGCTCCATTCTCGGGACTGGAGAGGACCGCGACAAGTACGACCGCGCCGGGCGGTCGGGTAGACTCCGCGCTTCGTGCAGCCAATCAACAGGAAACATACAGATGGAGATGACGTCTCATGAAGCGTTCGTCGAAACGCTGCGAGTCAACGGAGTAAAGGTGGCCTTCGGAATCGTCGGCTCCGCGTTCATGCCGGGACTCGACATATTCGAGCGCGCCGGGATTCGATTCGTCGATGTCGCGCACGAGCAGGGCGCCGCCCACATGGCGGACGGATACACCCGTGCAAACGGCGAGGTCGCGGTGTGCATCGCACAGAACGGGCCGGGCATCACCAACTTCGTCACCGCGGTGGCGGCAGCGTACTGGAACCACACACCGATGATCATCGTGACCCCGGAGACCGGCGTGAAGACGCAGGGTCTCGGAGGGTTCCAGGAGACCCGCCAGCTTCCGTACTTCGAGGAGATCACCTGCCATCAGGAGACCCTCGCGCACCCGGCCCGCATGGTGGAGGCGCTGAACCGGTGCTTCCAGCGCGCGCGCCAGCACTCCGCGCCGGTCCAGTTCAACATTCCCCGCGACTACTTCTGCCAGGTGATCGACGTCGACATCCCCGACCCGATCCTTCCGGGGCGCCAGCCCGGCGACGTGGACACGGTCAACGCCGCGGCCGCGATGCTGAAGGAAGCGAAGCACCCGTTCATCGTGGCGGGGGCCGGGGTGGTGCTGAGCGATGCGGTCGATGAATGCCGCCGGCTCGCCGAGTGCCTGGGCGCTCCCGTCGCGAACAGCTATCTCCACAACGACAGCTTCCCCGCGAGCCATCCGCTCGCGGTCGGGCCGCTCGGCTACCAGGGCTGGGAGTCGGCGATGGTCCTCGTCAAGCAGGCCGACGTCATCCTCGCGCTCGGTACGCGGCTCAATCCGTTCAGCACCCTGCCGCAGCACGGCATCGAGTACTGGACCGGGGAGGCGAAGATCATCCAGGTCGACTCGAACCCCGACATGCTCGGGCTCGCGAAGTCGATCGACATCGCGATCTGCGGTGACGCGCGCGCCGTGGCGCTTCAGCTCCTCGAAGCGCTGGACGGACATTCTCCGGGCGAGGTGGCCGAGGAGCGCAGGAATCAGGTCGCCACGACGAAGTCGGCGTGGCTCCAGAAGCTTGCCGGCTGGGACCACGAGGAGGACGACCCGGGCAGCACGTGGAATGCGCGCGCGCAGGCCGCTGCACCGGACAGGATGGCGCCCCGCCAAGTGCTACGCGCCATTCAGGACGGCCTGCCGCCGGACGCGATGGTCTCAACCGACATCGGCAACATCTGCGCGATGGCGAACAGCTATCTCCCGTTCGAGCAGCCGCGGAGCTTCTTCGCGCCGGGGATGTTCGGCAACTGCGGCTATGCCTTCCCCTCGATCATGGGCGCGAAGCTCGCGCGGCCCGAGCGCCCCGCCGTCGCGCTCGTCGGCGACGGCGCGTTCGGGATCAGCCTGAACGAGCTTCCGACCTGCGATCGGATGAACATCCCGGTGACGGTCGTGGTGTTCCGCAACGAGCAGTGGGGCGCGGAGAAGAAGAACGACATCCTGTGGTTCGACGAGCGTTTCGTCGGCACCGAGCTCGGCGACCCCTTCAGCTACGCGAAGGTGGCCGAGGCGTTCGGACTCAAGGGGGTGCGGGTCGACAACATGGCGGACCTGACCACCGCGATGCGGGAGGCGTGCGCGGCGCAGAGTGAAGGCACGACGACCCTGGTCGAGGTGGTGGTCAACAAGGAGCTGGGCGCCCCGTTCCGCCGCGATGCGATGCAGGACCAGACCTGCCTCCTGCCGCGGTACCAGGACCTCAGCGTCTCGCGCTGACGCGGGCGCGCATCGTCGTTCCTGTCATCCCTGGTGCCGGCATCCGCCGGCGCCCTCTCGGATGGATGACCGGTATCGTCGCGGCGTGACTAAATGGTCACGACCAAGAAGAGGACGTATACATTGAGCCAGATAGACGAAGTACCTCCCCGCGTCCGTCGTTTGCTCGAAGAATTGGAACAGGACCGCTACCGGGTCGGGTGGGAGCGGAAACAAAACATCTCCATCATTTGCGAGCGCAAAGGCTATTCACGGCTTTATGTAGGCGGCTGGAACAAAGTCGACAATCACTGGTACTTCCGCAAGATTGCGCAAGGACATGAAGCCATGCTTCAGCGGCGGTACGGATTTCGCCCGCTAAGAAATGGCGACTGCTGGGTGTTGGATGGCGCGGAAAACAGCAATACGCTTCACAGTGCCATGAAAGATTGGGTCTAAAGGTTCCCTGAAATTTGATCGGAATGATATCGGGGAGCTTCAAACTGGAGCACTGCCGCCTCAAGCCCGGGTTCGTGCGCCATCGCGTCGTTGTGGCATGATGAAACCCGAGCCGGCGGCTGGATGTTTCTCCGCGCATGTCTGAACTCGACGCACCTTCGATGACCGACGCGTCCGGCGACGCCAAGCGCCCACGAGCCGCAACGTGCATCCCGGCGCTGGAGAACGGCGACCGGCTCACGCGATGCGAATTCGAACGCCGGTATGCCGCGCGCCCGGACCTCAAGAAGGCGGAGCTGATCGAGGGA
>JAKZYK010000171.1:0-2834 GCA_047514485.1 Gammaproteobacteria bacterium | reverse complement strand
ATGCGGGGGTCGGGTCGAGAAAGACGCCGGCACCAATCACTGGAGCGAATGGAGGCGGTCCCCGAAGCGGTGGCGCGCCGGGGATGGAGGTAGCGCGCCCCGCGGTCGGCCGTCACGGGGGAAGCTGCGAGCGCTCGGAGCTCTCGTCGGGCCGGGACTGTCCCGGGGCGCACGACAAGCATGCCGCCGCCAAGGGCTGCGGGGAATGGAACCGGGACACCTCCGGTGTAGGCGCAGAGCCCGAAGCCGGCCGGAGGGCGCAAGGACGCGCCGGCGCAAACAAACAGGAGGGCCAGCGATGGCCGAGACCAAGCCGCTCACAGCGTACTGGATGCACGACGTCATCCGAATCTCCGAGCCCCTGACCATCGGAAAGCACGCATGGCGACTCGTGCAGTACCGCGGCTCCGAGAGCCGCTACACTGTCGACGAGACGACCGGGATTGGCCGGCACGTCGAGATGCCCGCGATCTTCGTCGACTACGAGTGGCGGCGGCTCGACGAGCGATTCGAGGATTGGCGACAGGCCCGCGATTGGCCGAAGTACGACTTCAACGACGGACAGCATCGCGGCCTGCCCCGCAGCCTGCGCAAGCTCTACGACACATGCCCGTGGGCCCACCCGGCCCAGGCCGACGGCACCGGTACCCAGGCGTCGCACCGCGATAACGAGGGAGAGGGCCCCACAGGAGCGGCGCGATGACAACCCGAAGCAAGTTGCCGGCAGCCGACGAAGGAAGTGAGACGATGGATCGAATTCAACGACCCACCACGATGAGCACGAGCACGCGCAGCGCCTACGATCTCGATATGCGAGACGTACGGGGCCAGATGGGAGCGCGCCGCGCCCTGGAGATCGCGGCGGCCGGTGGTCACAACCTCCTGATGATTGGCCCGCCCGGATGCGGGAAGACGATGCTGGCGGTGCGCCTGCCGGCACTGCTGCCAGTAGCGGACGGAGACACCGAGTGCCCGTTCCGTGCACCGCACCACACCGCCTCCGCAATGGCGATGCTCGGTGGCGCAGGCGAGGTGCCGCAGCCCGGCGAGGTGTCGAGGGCCGACCGGGGAGTGCTGTTCCTCGACGAGCTGCCCGAGTTCTCCCGGGCAGTGCTCGTGGGCTTGCGCGAACCGCTGGAGCTCGGCGCCGTCACGCTTCGCCGTGCCGCAGACTCCACCACGTTGCCGGCCCGGTTCCAGCTCGTTGCGGCGATGGAACCGTGCCCCTGCGGGGAATGCGACGAGAGGCAGGGGATTCGACGGTGCACCGCCGAGCAGATGGCGCGCTACGACGCCCGGGTGGCGGGCACCGTCGGTGAGCACCTGCACGTGGTGGTCGAGATGGGCCGCGGCCCGGCTGAAGGAGACACGCTCGAAGGCGAGGCGTCGGCACCGATACGGGCGCGCATCGCACAGGCGCAACGTACGCAGAGGCAGCGGTGGGAGACGCTGAAGCAGGACGTCGCGGGCGATACGTTGCGCGAAGGCGCATTGCTTTCACAGGGCGGCGAACGGCTGCTTGGGACGGCGCAGAAGAAGCGCCATCTCTCGCAGCGCAGGACCGAAACCGTGCTGCGGGTGGCGCGGACCATCGCCGACCTGGCACGCTCGGAGCACATCGCAGCGGAACACGTCGCCGAAGCGGTGGGGTATCAACGCGTCGACCTCAATGCGTCGTGCGCCAAGCGCAGATGATGCTCGGCGTGATCGACGCAGCCGCCGAAGGCTGCGTCGACGCACAGTGACGCTTCAGGAGTGGATTGAGGAAACCGAGGCGGACCGCCCCGAGCGCGCGCTGTGGGCGAGCGAGACCGATGCACGGCGTTTCCGCGACGTGTGGTGCACCGGGCGCGAACGCCTCGAGAGCAACGCCTGGGACGATCAGGACGCCGCTGCCTACTGGTGGCTGGTGAAGCAAAACGGCAGCACGGTGAGCGTCACCGAACGCGACGAGGTGCTGCGCGGCGCGCTCGTCCCGGGAAGGACGCAAGGGTGGTCATGAGAACAATGCCGGCGACCTCGTCAATTCAAGGCATCCCCTTTTGCTCGGTAACCGTCGGAATCGCTCCAAGCGGCGCCTGAGAGCCACATGGCGCGCCGCCCGCGCGCCGCAGGCAGAGGAAGACCGCTTTCCACGCACCGGGGGTGTGTGCGCCTCTGGCGGCGAGGGCCGGTACCCGCACCATACGGGTACGGTGGCCGCGGCCGTGTCAGCGCGAATCGGCCGGGCGACGCGAACGCTGTCTGGAACAGCGTGATCGGCACCACGGCGGAAATCCGAAGGCTTTACCCGATTGCCCCCCCACGACACAGGACCTTGCGACGCTCGCCCAGCTCCATGATTTGCTCTTTGAGCTTCGCGACACGAGCATGGTCGCCCTCAGCTGTTGCCTCTCTCCTTTGTGTAGCTAATTGGCCCGTTTCCCAGTCGATCTTGTCTATCTGCGATTCCACCTCAAGCCCCGCTGCCAACGCAGCACTGAAGGCATCGCTGCCGGTCTTGCCTGGCGTGTCTTGCGACAAGGCTGGCTCCTTGGGTTAGATCGGAAATTATAGTGTATGGCCCGGGCTGGCGGAGCACTCCGGGCTCTGGGGAGACACCGATCTGACGCCCGCGGCGGTGATCGGACACTGCATCACGGACTTTAGGGCACCGCACAACGACGGCGGTGCCTGGACGGTGCGGCGCCACATGCAAACCCACCGACGAGAGACGCAGGCGATGCGCGAGCACGCCGGATGCGTCGATGTGGTGGTGACCCACTGGCCGCCGACGCTCGACGCGCTGCATCCGGTATACGCCAACGCGCCCGTGACCGAAGCGCTCCTGAATC
>JAKZYK010000170.1:0-2879 GCA_047514485.1 Gammaproteobacteria bacterium | reverse complement strand
GTCCACTACCGCATCGCCACCGGCCCCCACACCGGGCGCAAGGCCCTGACCCGGGGAAGTGAGATTCCTTCGGCTTCGAGCCGTTCGAGAAACCGCGGGAAGTGCTCGTCGATGAGGGCGTAGAGGGGGGTCTGCTCCGGGCGGTGACGTTCGTACATGGGTGCGTCACCGGGCGGAGCCGTTGCCGTGCTGGAGGCCACCGGTCGTCCGCGGTCATGGGCGTGCTCAGGATGCGGTCTGCCTCGGGAGCGGCCATAGAGGACTCCGTGCCAAGTGGTGCAGGACATAGCCTCGCGGTTACCTATCTTCGGGTCAGCTCACAGCCGACGTCGGCGAAACCGGCGTCTCCGTATCCCGTTCCGCCGCGTGGTGTTCGGCCCGGGGTCGCGGGCGGGCGGTCGACTCGCGCTCTTCGACGATTGCCGGACCCGGAAAGCGGTCTCCGGGGCGAAGCATGTAGCGATCGAAGACCGGCATCCGCATCGGCCGACGGTACTCGGGGGAGTACGCGAGCCGGGTCCCCTTGCGGGCATCGCGCCCCCCGCGGACGGCCCGGATGTCAGCGCCGGTCGTCTCGGTTCGCCTGCCTTCGCCCCCCGCCCGCGCCGCGACCCGGACGTTGACCCCCTCGGTCCCGATTCCCGGCGGCACCCGGGAGAAGGCCCGCTCGTAGACCGCCCGGAACGCATCCGCGATGGCTCCCTCGGAAGCCCGCGTGTACGGTCACGCGGACAGCTCGACGACGATCCCGAAGTCCTGCCCCGGAACCGCTCCGGGCCGGCGCCAGCAGGAGCCCGAGGGCGGAGGCGACGCCGGCGGACGGTGGGCAGACGACACCGGCCGCTTCGATTACTGAACGTGGCGGTTCACCACGGCGCGCTGGTGAAGGCGGTGGAGCAAGCGACTGGCTGCTCGGTCAGGAGGGTGACGACTCCATCGACGGCGCTCGGCGCTTGATCATCAATTCGTGCTCCCCTTCCTGCACCACCTCGCCGCCGCGTACTCCTCGTCGACGTGGATTAGCGTGTGGTCTCCAGTCAGGTCCGCGTAGGCGCGGATCATCTCTCGGGTCACGGCCACTTCGGGGCTCCTGCCCGTGTCGCCGACCTTCACGTCTTCGTAGAACCGTTCCTCGGCCATGCTCGGTCTCGTACCGTATGGGCTGGATGCAGGTCAATTCGAACTTGTGCTTGCGAATAGTGCAAGCTATTGACTATGGTACCCCCATGAAGAGCAGGCATCGCAAGACACTTTTGGCCGTCTTTCGTGACCCGGTGTCCGGCAACATTGAATGGGCGGCGGTCGAAGGTCTGCTCCTCGCAACGGGTGCGCGAGTAGTCGAGGGCCGTGGGTCACGGGTGCGGTTCGAGAAGGACGGCGAGGTGGAGTCATTTCATCGTCCTCATCCCGCCAAGGAGGCCAAGCGTTATCAGGTTCGCTCCGCTCGCGCGTTCCTGGAAAGAATTGGGGTGACGCCATGACGAACACGATGACTTACAGGGGCTATTCGGCCCGTATGGGCTATGACGACGAAGACGGAATTTTCACCGGTCGGATCGCGGGGATTCGCGATGGTGTCGGCTTTCATGCCGACAACGTGAAGGCCCTTCGGGAAGCGTTCCACGAGGCCGTGGAGGACTATCTCGAGACCTGCGCCAGAATCGGCAAGAAGCCCCAGAAGCCCTACTCGGGCCGGGTGATGTTTCGCGTCAGCCCCGAAGTTCACCGCAAGGCCGCTCTGGCGGCGGAGTTGTCCGGCAAGAGCCTGAATCAGTGGGCCGAAGAGGTCTTGGAGCGTGCTGCGCGTTGAGGCGGGTCCGACAGGTTCACTCGACTGTTTGGAAGGCCGCGTGCCGGCCGGGACGCCGGATCGGATGTGCATCCATGTGCCTTCACGCGAGCCGATTGACTACGATGCGCGGGAAGACCCAGCGGGGAACGGCGACCAATGACGGGAATGCACGGCACCGACTCCGGGTCGGTCGTTGGCTGCTCGATCGTCGACGTTTTCGCGGAGCGGCCGCTATCGGGCAATCAGTTGGCCGTTGTACGCGGCTGCAGCCACCTCGATACCGCGACGATGCAGGCCATCGCGCTCGAGACGAACTTCTCGGAGACGACGCTCGTCGTCGAGGAATTCTCCGACGAGGCGCGGGTTCGAATCTTCACACCGACCCGCGAGCTTCCGTTTGCCGGACATCCGACGCTCGGCACGGCGTGGGTGCTGGGCCGTGACCGGGATTCGTACACTCTGGATCTCCCGGCCGGACGCGTGCGTGTGACCTTCGAGGCCGGCGGCATTGCATGGATGCAGCCTCCACCCGTGGAGCCGGGGGATGTACTGAGTCCACAATCGGCCGCGGCGTTGCTCGGACTGTCTCCGGCCGACATCGACAACCGCTATCCCTGTCGATTTGCGACTATCGGGCCATGGTTCGTGCTGATTGGCGTCAAGGGGCTCGATGTCTTGCGGCGTGCCACGGTCCGGACCGATGTCTACGACGAGCTTGCGGGTGAGGGCGTGCTCGGTGTGTTCGTCTTCGCCGGCGAAGCCTATAGCGACGACGCCCACTTCGCCGCCCGCATGTTTCATCACCGGGGATTGCGGGAGGACCCCGCCACGGGAAGCGCGAACACGGCGTTCGCGGCGCATCTTCACTCGCTCGGAGTGCGCGGCGGAATCGTGGTGGAACAGGGTTTCGAGATCGGTCGTCCCTCGCGGCTATATCTCGACGTTGCTGACACCATCCGCGTCGGGGGAAAGGTGCGCCCGGTGCTGACCGGCCGCTTCGACTACTGAACGCGGCGGTTCACCGAGGCCTGCACGCTATCGATAAGTCTCCGGCGCAAAACGCCGGGCGTAGAGGCGACTCGCCGTC
>JAKZYK010000169.1:0-4776 GCA_047514485.1 Gammaproteobacteria bacterium | reverse complement strand
AGCAGGATGGCGGGGCGCTCGGAGTTCACCAGGATGTCGGCGAGACGTTCGATATCGTCCGGATCTCCCACCGAACGAATCGACGCGCGGTAGGAGCCGGCGCTCGGAATCACCGCATCTCCGAGGGCGACCTCACGGTCGAGCACGTCACGCGGGATCTCGAGATAGGCTGGTCCCGGCGCGCCGGTGAAGCACTCGCGCGCGGCCATCGCAATCATGTCCGCGACGCGCTCGGTGGAGGCGACGGTCGATGCGAACTTGGTGATGGGACGCATGATGTCGACGTGCGGCAGATCCTGGAGCCCTCCCATGCGGTGCTGGGTCTGCGCGGCCTGCCCGCCGATGTGCAGCACCGGACTCTCCGAGCGGAACGCGGTCGCGATGCCGGTGACGGCATTGGTGCACCCCGGACCGGCGGTGGTCACCACGCACCCGAGCCGCCCGGTCTGGCGCGCGTAGCCGTCCGCCGCATGCGCCGCGACCTGCTCGTGACGCACGTCGACCACTTTGATGCCTTCGTCGATGCAGCCGTCGTAGATGTCGATGATGTGGCCGCCGCAGAGCGTGAAGATGGTGTCGACGCCTTCGTTCCTGAGCGCTCTCGCGACGAGGTGGCCGCCGGAGACGATATCGGTGTCCCGGCTCTTCTGCGCGAGCGTGTCCTCGGCGGTGCGTGACGAGACTTGCTGAGCTACGGTGGACATGACTGTTCTGTTCTCCTCGGATGATTGGGGCAGTGTGGCGTGCAGCGGATATGCCGCCGCCGCTGTCCCCAGCGGCTCAATCGAGCCAGTCGACGAATTCCTCGACGTGCTTGCCCAGGTCGAGCGTGTGCTGGCGTACGAGGCGCTCGGCAAGCTCGGTGTCCCGCGCTTCCAGCGCCTTGATGATATGCATGTGATCGATGATCGATCGGGTCGCGCGATCCTTCTCGGCGATCGTGCGCATCCGGATCGATCGCATGTGGAGAAAGAAGTTCTCGGTGATGCTCGAAAGCAGGCCGCAGCGGCTCAGGCGGAACAGCGCCTGGTGGAATGTGACGTTGGTGTCGGAATATTCGTCGATATGGGCCTGGACCGCGCCGTCCTCACCGAAGGTCGAGAACATCCCGCGCAAGGTGGCGATTTCTCCCTCGGTCGCGTTCTCGGTGATGAGCCGCGCCGCCATGCTCTCCAGCGCCGCCCACACCGTGATCATCTCGAGCACTTCCTGCTTCGTCTTGCGGGCGACGAATGCGCCGCGCCGCGGAATCGTGTGCACGAAGCCCTCGTTCTCGAGCCGGCACAACGCCTCGCGGATGGGGGTGCGGCTCACCCCCAGCTCGTCGGAGAGCTGGCGTTCGTCGAGGCGGTGCTCCTGGTCGTCGGTGTAGACGTCCATCGACGTGATGGCGGATTTGAGCGCCTCGTAGATGCGGTCCTTGAGCACCACGGGGTTGTCGACCGGCTTCAGTGACAGGTTCGCGACGGCCATCAGGAAGTTCTTATCGAGAATTCTCGGTATATGGTATGCAGAATACCAAAGGTCGGAACCATCAACCAGAACATACACCCATAGGACCTGCGCCCAGGATGCGCGATGTTCGGGCTCATCCCGGCGCTCCGGCCCAGGCCTTGCGAATCCGTTTGATGAGCGGGAGAAGCAGCAGGATGATAGCGACGACCATGATCGAGCCTGCGATCGGGCGCGTGAAGAATATCGACGGCGAGCCGTGCGCGATCAGCAGAGATTGGCGCATCGAGGTTTCGGCGAGCGGCCCGAGAACGATGGCAAGCACGGCCGGTGCCATCGGGTAATCCAGCTTGCGCAGGAGGTAGCCGACCACCCCGAACAGCAGCATCAGCCATACGTCGTGCATGTCCTGAGTCGGCGCGTAACCGCCGACGATGCAGAGAATGAAGATCATCGGTGCGAGGATGGTGAACGGCATCTTCAACACCCAGATGAACGCCGGGATGAAGGCCACGTTCACGATCAGCGCGAACAGGTTTGCGACATAGAGGCTGGCGATCAGCCCCCAGACGAATTCCTTGTGCTCGACGAAGAGCATCGGCCCCGGCTCGAGCCCCCAGATCACCATGCCGCCGAGCAGGATCGCGGTCGTCGGCGAGCCGGGGATACCAAGGGTGAGCATCGGCAGCATCGAACCGGTGCTGGCCGCGTTGTTCGCCGACTCCGGTGCCGCCACCCCGCTCAAGTTGCCCTTGCCGAACGACTCCGGATTCTTCGACATCGTCTTCGCAACGCCATAGGCCATCAGCGAGCCGGGTGTAGCCCCCGCGGCGGGCAGGATCCCCACGAAATATCCGAGAAGGGAGCCAAGGATGATCTCCTTGATGGAGTCCTTGAGCTTGCGGAACGAAGCAATCAGCCTCCGGATGTTCACCGTCGCCTGGGAGATCTGCACGTCTCCCTTGCTGGTCTCGAGCGTCCACAGGATCTCGCCGATGCCGTAGATCCCGATCGCGAGCACCAGGAAGTTGATGCCGTGAAAGAACCCCGGAATATCGAAGAAGATCAGCCGCGGCTCTCCGCTCACGATGTCGAGCCCCACCGCGCTCAGCACGAGGCCGATACATATGGAGAACAGGGTTTTCGGAATGTCGTCTCCCCCCAGCCCGACGAAGGTCGCGAACGCGAGCATCATCAGCGCGAACTCCTCCGGCGAGCCGAAGGCCAGGGCGACCGCCGCGAGTGGGGGCGCGAAACCGGTGAAGAGCACGATGGAGATGGTGCCGCCGAGAAAGGACGCGACGGCCGCGGCCACCAGTGCCTGATCGGCTTTTCCCTGCAACGCGAGCGGGCGCCCGTCGAACGTGGTCGCGACCGCGGTCGAGGCGCCCGGGATACCGAGCATGATCGAGCTGATGGCGCCGCCGTACATCGCGCCGTAGTAGATCGCGGCGAGGAAGATCATCGCGCCGGTGGGCGGCACCAGGAACGTCATCGGCAGCAGGATGGCGACGCCGTTCACCGATCCGAGGCCGGGCATCGCGCCGATGAACAGGCCGAGCACGACCCCTGCGATCACGAGGCCGATGTTCAGCGGTTGCAGCGCAACGGTGAACCCGTCGGCCAGAAGCTGCGCGATCTCCATCATGGCGCTGCTCGCTCAATACCGCCGGGGAGAGGCTTGACGCTGCCGAGCCGCCGAGCGCGGATCCGCTTCACTCGGCTGCCGAACCTCGCCGGGCTTCGAGTGTTCCGGTGATGGGATGATGAAGCACATTCATACGCACCCATTCAGAGGAACAGATCGTAGAGCGGGTAGAACATCGGCTCGGTATGGCCCTTGGGGAGGGTGATCCGAAGCGCGATCTCGAAGAAAAAGAACGTCACCACCGGTGTCGCCACGGCGATGATCGAGGTGAGCCGCCAGGAGTGGCGCCCAATGAAGCGCACGTAGAACACGAGCAGCGCCGGCACCGCGAAATACACGCCGATGAAGTGGATCAACCCGATCATCACCGTGAGGGAGCCCGCGGCGGTGACGAACAGCATCAGCGTCTTCCGATCCATGTAGGGCTTGTCGGAGTCCGAATACGGGCTCGCGCCGCGAAGCCACTTGATGACCGTCCAGACGCAGCACACGAGCATCCCCGCGCCGAGCCAGAACGGGAAGGCTCCGCCCCCGGGCCCCTCGCCCGAGATCCAGCCGACCGGCAGCTCGGCGCTCTTGACCATCAACCCGATGGAGCAGAGCGCCATGACGATCGCCACGATCGGTTCCGCGCGGTTCAACGAGTCTCCTCCCCTGTGACGCGCCCGGCGGGCGATACATATGGTCAGGCCATCGCCCGCGGGTTCAAACGACACCGGAAAACCGGATCGCCCGGCGTCGCGCCGGGCGATCCGGGGCGATTCAGATCTCGCCGATCTCCTTCAGCATCACCCGGTGACTCTCCTTCTCGCGTGCAAAGTAGTCCGCGAGCGCCTGTCCGGTCAGGAAATCGCCATACAGGCTCTTCTTCTTCTTGTAGGTCTGCCAATCCTCGGAATCGAAGACCTGCTGGAAGACGTTCCGGTAGTATTCCTCGGCCTCCGCGCTCATGCCGGGCCCACCGACGATGCTGCGCTGCATGAAGTACACGAAGCCCTTGCCGAGCTCATTGAAGGTCGGTGCATCCGGGAACAGATCGAGCCGCTCCGGCGTAAACGCGGCAATCGGTCGTGTCGTACCGGCCTCATAGAAGCCGAGCTGCTCGGACGGATTGTTGACCGTCGAGTTGCAGTGCTTGCCGGCCAGCTCCTTGGCCACACGGCCGCCGCCCTTGAACGGCACGTACTTCATGTTCAGACCGTAGGCGCGGTTCAGGAATTCGGTGAGAAGCTGATCTTCCTGGCCCTTTCCGGTGCCGGCCATGATCCAGTCGTTGCCCTTCGCCTTGGCGGCTTCCACGAACTGGTCGATGTTCTCGATACCACTGTCCTTGTGCACCCAGAGCAGGAATGTATCCTCCGCCAGGCGGGCAATCGGCGCGAATGTGGAGATGTCGATACCGAGTCCGGGCTGACGCAACGGTGTAGTGTAGAGGCTGTTCAAGGTCGCCATGACCGTGTGGTTCTGGTTGGCGCCGGTGGCGTTCTGCAGGTGGAGCAGCGCCTCCGCACCGGAGCCGCCGGGCTTGTTGATCGGTACGAACGGCTTGGATGCAAAGCCGTTCTTCTCGATCACAGTCTGAATCAGCCGGGCGATCTTGTCGGCCCCGCCGCCCGTGCCGGCCATGATGATGAGGTCGACGGGCTTCTGCGGCTCCCATGCCATGGCGGCATTCG
>JAKZYK010000168.1:0-13846 GCA_047514485.1 Gammaproteobacteria bacterium | reverse complement strand
GCGCAGATTCCAGTTCTCGAAAAAGAGCCGGACGGCTCCGTCCGCGTCCGCATCCGCATCCCCGCCATCGGCGCGGCGCAAGAGATCTTCCAATTCCTCAAGAGACAAGGTGCTCGCATCCAATGGCCGCTTGAGGGCCTCAATGCGGACTACCGACTGGTTTGCGGCAATGCCGTCCAGCCATGCATCGTTGTTGATGTCGAGGAAGGCATCAGGAACGGAGAGGCTTGGAACGTTGCAGTACCGGTCGAGATGCAATTGATTGGCCTCAGCCCAGTCTTGCCAGTCAACCACGCGTTCGTCGGTTACGAGGTCGGAAAGAGTCGCACCGAACCTCTGCCACCTTTGCTCGCTTGCCCGCTCGTCAAAGCGACAGTTGTCAGCCGCAGAAGCCACAATGGTGTCTGCGGAGCGGCTCTGACGAATCAAGAATTCCATATGAGTAGTCATAACCCAACTTGCCTCAATCTGCGGACATACGATCGGCAATACTCGCCCGACGATTCGCTTCCGTGGGAAGCAGTCGTCAGTCCCGCGTCCGAACGCGCCCGCATCTCCTCCTCCAAGGCATTGATACGCGCAACGACGCGTTCCATGCGCTTGAACTCGCGGGTGTTGCGGGTGCCGAAGGCTTTGCGAAGCACACTGGCGATCATGCTGACTGGTGGTCCTTGTCACCACGGGCGCGTTGGGACGATGGCGTGCGATTGTAACCCGTGCAAGGGCGCGAACGGCAACGCTGGCAACGGCGCAGACGATCGGCTACGACGCATGCTGAACAGCATCGGCTCCTACGTGCCCGGCGGCAAGTATCCGATGGTTGCCTCCGCCCACATGAGCGTGGTCACCGCGAAGGTCGCGAGGTGAAGCGGATACTCGCCTGCGCGCCGCCCTACGAGGGCGAGCCGCATCCGGCGCGAGACGATGGCCGAGGTCGAGCGCCAGCTCGCGATCCTCCCGACCGGCGAGACCGCGGGCCGGGCGTGGCGCGACTTCGGCCAGGTGATCGTATGCGACGGCGGGCAAAACGTGCGCGGCCTCGACGCCCTGCCGAGTGAGTGAGCGAAGGCGGCGCTTGCGGGGCGTGACAGCAGAGTATTCCGGCACGGCGTTCGTTCACGACAGGAGACGGGTGGCCCGGCAACGAGCGCGATGCCGGTGAGCACCGCCGACTGCTATTCCACTACTCGATGCGCTACACCGTATTCGGCAGTTCGATTCGAAGTGGAAGACTGGCCCTTGTAGGCAGAAGGCGGATCGCGTCGCCTGTTTCCTTGTCGGCGCACACAAGGTCGAAATGTGCTTGCAGATTGAGCCAGAATTGCGGCTCGACACCGAACCAGTGCCCGAAGCGCAGGGCCGTGTCGCCGGTGATCGAGCGCTTGCCGTTGATGATCTGACTGACCCGGTTGGCCGGCACGTCGATCTGGCGCGCGAATTCCGTGGGCGTGACGCCAAGCTCCGCCAATTCGTCCTTCAATATCCGGCCGGGATGGACGGCTCTTTTCAACACGTGCAACCCCCCCCTTCATGAACGATAGTCCACGATCTCGACGCTGCTCGGTCCCGATTGCCACTCCGGCCATTCGAAACAGATTCGCCACTGGCGGTTGATGCGGATCGAATACTGCCCTTTCCGATTTCCGCCGAGAGCTTCCAGCCGATTGCTCGGCATGACCCTCAAGGTTTCGAGAGACGGCGCCGCATTCAGTACGGTCCGAACCGCGGCGGTCGCGAAGAGCGAGTTCGGGCAAGGCATCTCCCTGAGGCAACGGCGCTCTCCGGTCATGTCTCTCTCAAGCCGAGGATGGTGTCGACGACGGCGCTGTCACCGATGGCCTCCGAGCCCCGGCCGGTCCAGGCCAAGCGGCCGGATTCGAGGATCGCGATCCGGTCGGCGGTGTGCAGGACGCGCTCGGTGCTCTGCTCGACAAGGAGGATGGCCAAGCCGTTCGCCTGCAAGTCCGAGAGCGCCCGGTAGCACTCGTCCACCGCGATCGGCATCAGCCCCAGCGACAACTCGTCAACGAGCAGGAGCGAGGGCTCGGCCATCATCGCCCGCCCGACCGCCAGCATCTGCTGCTCGCCGCCGGAGAGCGATCCAGCGAGCTGGCGGCGCCGTTCGCCGAGGCGGGAAAAGGTATCGAAGACCCATCCGCGGTTACGCTCCAGCGCCTCGCGGTCCAGACGCGTCCCGCCGACGGTGAGGTTCTCGTCGACGGTCAGATCGGCAAAGACGCGGCGGCCCTCGGGCACGAGAGCGATGCCCTGGTCCACCCGAGCATGGGCGGGCATCGCGGTGATGTCGCGTCCGCGGAGCCGAACAGTGCCCGAGCGCACCGGGAGCAGACCGGCCAGGGCCATGATGGTGGCACTCTTGCCGGCGCCGTTGGCGCCGACGAGGCCGAAGATCTCTCCGGCCCCAATCGTGAAGGAGAGGCTGTCCACGGCGACAATGTCGCCGTAACCGCAGGTCAGCCTCTCGACCTTCAGCATCAGGCCGCCTCCCTGTCCAGGCACGCGCGTCGACGCCGACGCCGATGCGATGGGTGTAGCGCGGGACCCAGCATCAGGCCGCCTCCCCGCCCACGTACGCACGCCGACGCCGACGCCGACGCCGACGCCGATGCGATGGGTGTAGCGCGGGATCCAGCATCAGGCCGCCTCCCCGCCCAGGTACGCACGCCGGAGCTCGGGACTTGCCATCACCTCGCTGGCCGGACCCTGGATGAGGCGGCGGCCGTTGTCCTGGACGTAAATCCGGGGGCAGATGCGAGCGACCTCGCGGATGTTGTGCTCGATGAGGACCACGCCGCGGCGGCTTCCCGTCAGGGAAGCGATCAGATCGGCCATGGCGCGGGCCTCCGCCTGGTTGAGACCGGCCAAGGGCTCGTCGAGGAGAAGGAGCCTGGGCTTCAGCGCGAGGGCGCGGGCGACTTCGAGCCTCTTGAGATCGCCCAGGGGCAGCTCGCCCGGCATTGCGCTGCCCGCATCGAGCAACCCGACGAATTCGAGGAGCTCCCTCGCCCTCGCGCGCTCGGCCTCGCGGTCGGTCTGGAGCAGGGTTGCAAGGGGGCTCACCATGCGGTGGGCGCCAGCCGCGAGCGCAACGTTGTCGATCAGGGAGAAGGATTGAAGCGGGCGCACGATCTGCTGGGCGAGGGCCAGTCCGGCACGGACGCGGCGGTCGACGGGCCAGCGGGTCATGTCCTCGCCGCGGAAGATCACGCGTCCGCGTTGAGGGCGCATGACGCCGGTGATGATGCGCATCAGGGTGGTCTTGCCCGCGCCGTTGGGGCCGATGAAACCGAGAAGCTCACCCTCGTCCACCTCGAGCGAGACGTCTTCGAGGGCAACCACTCCGCCGAATCGCATGGTGACGTTCTCGATGCGCAGAAGGGTCATCGCATCATCCTTGCGGGCAGCCATTGCGTGAAAGCCAAGGTCACGTGTTGGTCAACCACTGTCGGAAGGTTCATCGCCCGGCCCTCGCGGACAGCCTCCGCGCGAGCTCCGCAACCCCGCCGGGCGCGAATCGCATGGTGGCGAAGACGAGCGCGCCGTAGAGCAGAAGCTTGTAGTCGTCGACGAACTGGAGGAAGAGCGGCAGCACCGACAGCACCCCGGCCACCAGGGCCACGCCCCAGATCGAGCCGATGCCGCCGACGATGACCATGACCAGCACGGTGACCGACTCGACGAAGCCGAAGCTGTCCGGCCCGATGAAGCGGATGTGGTGGGCATAGAGTCCGCCCGCGACCCCGGCTCCTGCCGTGCCGATCACGAAGGCCCAGAGCTTGAACCGCGGCACGTCGATGCCGAGGATGCGCGCGGTGTCCTCGTCGTCGGCGACGGAGCCGAAGGCGAACCCCATCCAGGAGCGGCGGATGTGCACCGCCAGGAGCACGAACAGCACCGTGCAGAGGAGGGCGAGAGCGAGGAGACCCGGCCGGCCGAAGGCGACCGAGGGGATTCCGGAGATGCCGACTTCGCCCCCCAGCGCCTCCTGCTTGCGCACGAAGCCCACGAACAGGAAGGTCACCCCCATGGTGGTGATGGCGAGGAAATCGTGGCGCACGCGCAGCGACGCCATGCCGACGACGAACCCCACCGCTCCCGCCACCCCGGCGGCGGGCAGAAGCGCCAGCGCGAGGGGTACCCCCGCCTTGGTCAGCAGCGCCGCGGTATAGGCGCCCATCCCGTAGAACGCCGCATGGCCGAGGCTCACCTGCCCGCAGAATCCGGTGATGACGTTGAGCGAGAGCGCGAACAGGATCGCGATCGACATGCTGGTGAGGACGGCGATTTCGTAGGCCATCAGTTCATCCCTGTACCGGCAGACCCCGAGGCTGGACCGTCGTGGCCAGGATCAGGAACGCAAACGCGACGTTGTTGCAATCGAGCGTCAAGGACGGTGATCTCGCAGGCCATTGCGTCATCTCCGCACGAGCAGGCCTTGCGGGCGGACCATCAGCACCAGGATCAGGAACGCGAAGGCGATGGCGTCGCGATCGAGCAGATGGCCGATGTAGATGGTGCCGAAGCTCTCGATCACACCCAGTGCCAGCGAGGCGGCCAGGGTCCCGCGCACCGAGCCGAGGCCTCCGAGCACGATGATCGCCAGCCCCTTGTACGCCGGCACCGCACCCATCGTCGGCTCGACGAGGTTGTTGAGGAGCGCAACCATCACCCCCGCGAGGGCGGCCAGCGCCGAGCCGATGAAGAAGTTGAGGTAGCGCACCTTCTCGATATCGATGCCGAAGCTCGCGGCGATCTCCGGATCCGAGACGGTGGCCCGCCATGCGACGCCGGTGCGCGATGAGCTCGAGAGCCAGCCGAGGAGACCGATGATCGCGACCGCGAGCACCACCACCATGAGCCGGGCATGGGAGAGCAAGACGCCGGGCAGGATCTCCACCTGGGTTTGCAGGGGCGGCTCGGTGAAGGAGATGCCGTAGGGGCCGAACATCAGACGATAGAGCTCCTCGGCGGCGATGAAGAGTCCAATCGATGCGATGAGCGCGACGAGCGGCGGACTGTTCAGCAAGGGTTTGTAGCAGAAGCGGTACACGCCGATGCCGATCACTCCCACCGAGGCCATCGCAAGCCCCATTGCGAGGGTGAGGCTGCCGGTCTCGTTGGTCACGATCACGCCGATGTACCCGCCCAGCGTGAACAGCGCGGCGTGCGCCACGTGAAGGATGCGCAGCAGTCCGTAGACCAGGGCCAGTCCGAGCGCGATCAGGGCGTAGATTGCGCCCTGGACCAGACCCTGAACCGTCAGCTCCAGAAACAGCATGGATTAAACCCTTGTCCGCGAAGTCCTTATGCAAAGTGACGAAAGATTGTTCGCGACTTCTGGATTCCCGCCTTCGCGGGAATGACGGTTGGAGGCGTTCCGGCCGGCGCCGTGGTGGCAGTCATTCCCGCTTTCGCGGGAATGACGGGAAAAACACAGGACGCCACTCCCCGTCATTGCTGCGAAAAGCTTGCCCTCGGGAAGCTCGTGCCCGCGCAAGCGGGTAACGGAGGCGGGAATCCGGAAATTTGGTTCCGGCCACACCGGGTAGGGAGACGTATGACCCCGCCCCGCGCGGAGCGCGGGGCGGGCGTGTCGGCTTACTTCTCCGGCGGCGCCAGCAGCTCCGGGTCGGAGATGACCGTGTAATGGCGCCACGCGCCGTCCTTCACCACCTGGACCTGAACGTCCTTCCTCACCTCGCCGAGCGGGTTGAAAGAGATGTGGCCGGTGGATACGTCCACGCTGGATTCGGCGATGGCGTCGCGTAGCGCCGCCCGGTCGCCCGCGCCCGCTTTCTTCAGCGCTTCGGCCATGACGAGAACGGCGGTATGAGTCGAGGCGGAGACCATATCCGCCGGATAGCCGGCCTTCTCCTCGAATCCCTTGATGAATGCCTGGGCGATCGGATCGGCCGAATCGCGGTCGAGCGACGTGGTGATGATCACCCCCTCGGCTGCCGGCCCGGCAATCTCGATGAATTTCTGGCCGTCATAGCCCTCCTGGCCGATCACCGGCGCGGTGATGCCCGCGGCGCGAATCTGCCGCACCAGGGGGCCGGCGGTGAAGAAGTAGCCCGAGGCATAGATCGCATCCGGATTGTCGGCCTTGACCTTCGAGACGATGGGGCCGAACTCGCGATCCTTGATCGAGTACTCGTACTCGCCGGCGATCTCGATGCCGAAATCGGTCGCCTTCTCCTTGAAACCGGCCGCGAGCGACTGGCCGAAGTCGTTGTTGAGGGTGATCAACGCCACCCGCTTCAGCCCCATCAGATCGCCGATGAGCTTGGCCCCGGCGCGGCCCTGCACCTCGCCCATGAAGGAGGTGCGGAACACGTAGTCGCCCGCCCTCGTGATGTCCGGGTGGACGGCATAGGCGGAGATGTAGGGGACGGCGTTCTCCTGGAAGATGGTCGCCGCCGCGCGGGTCGAGCCGGAATAGCTCCCGGAGATCCCGGCCGTGACCTCGTCCTGGGTGGTCATCTTCACCGCGAGCGGCGCGGCTTCCTTGGGGCTCGCCTGATCGTCATAGACCACGAGCTCGATCTCGTCGCCGTTGACGCCACCGGCTGCGTTGACCTGCTCGACCGCGAGCTGGGCGCCGATGAGGGCGGAGTTGCCATCCGCGGCCGCGAAGCCGGTCAGCGGGGCGTTGAAGCCGATTTTGATCGAGCCGGCCAGGGCCGGGAGGGGCGCCGCCAGCGCAACAACGGCGGCGCCGAGGAAAAGGCATTTCAAGGCTTTCTTCATGGCTTGACTCCTGTGTCGTGATTGTCGTTTCCCGCCTGAGGCGAGGGTGCTCACCGCATCGACTGCCGTCAGTCCAGAATTCCGGGCAGATCGAGCCCGTGTTGCCGCGCGCAGTCAATCGCGATTTCGTATCCCGCATCGGCGTGGCGCATGACCCCCGTGGCCGGATCGTTCCACAGCACCCGCTCGATCCGTCGAGCGGCATCTTCCGTGCCGTCGCAGCAGATCACCATCCCCGCGTGCTGCGAAAAGCCCATGCCGACCCCGCCCCCGTGATGGATCGACACCCAGGTCGCCCCCGATGCGCAGTTCAACAGGGCGTTCAGAAACGGCCAGTCGGAGACCGCATCCGATCCGTCCTTCATCGCCTCGGTCTCTCGGTTCGGCGACGCGACCGAGCCGGCATCGAGATGATCGCGTCCGATGACGATCGGGGCCTTCAGCTCCCCGCTGCCCACCATCTCGTTGAAGGCGAGGCCGAGCCGGTGCCGCTGCCCGAGCCCCACCCAGCAGATCCGGGCCGGCAGCCCCTGGAAGCTGATCCGCTCTCGCGCCATGTCGAGCCAGTTGTGAAGATGCGGATCGTCCGGGATCAGCTCCTTCACCTTCTCGTCGGTCCGGTAGATGTCCTCGGGGTCGCCGGACAGCGCACACCAGCGGAACGGCCCGATCCCGCGGCAGAAGAGGGGGCGGATGCACGCCGGCACGAACCCCGGGAATGCGAACGCGTCATCGAGGCCCGCATCCTTGGCGATCTGGCGGATGTTGTTTCCGTAGTCGAGCGTCGGCACTTTCCGGTCCGAGAAAGCGACCATCGCCTGCACGTGGGTTCGAATCGATTCGCGGGCCGCCGCCTCTACCGCCGCGGGATCGCTCTCGCGCTTCTCGCGCCATTCGGCCAGGGTCCAGCCTGCCGGCAGATAGCCGTTGCCGGGATCGTGCGCCGACGTCTGATCGGTCACGACGTCGGGACGCACCCCGCGGCGGACTAGTTCGGGGAATACGTCCGCCGCGTTGCCGGGGACCGCGACCGATTTCGCCTGACCCGACCCGGTCCAGCCCTCGATCATCGCCAGCGCTTCGTCCAGCGTATCGGCTTTCTCGTCCACGTAGCGGGTGCGAAGCCGGAAATCGATGCGGTCCGGATCGCACTCCACCGCCAAGCAGCAGGCCCCGGCCATCACCGCCGCGAGCGGCTGCGCCCCTCCCATGCCGCCGAGCCCGGCGGTCAGGATCCAGCGCCCCTTCAGATCGCCGCCGTAGTGCCTGCGCCCGATCTCGGCAAAGGTCTCGTACGTGCCCTGCACGATCCCCTGACTGCCGATATAGATCCACGACCCCGCCGTCATCTGGCCGTACATGGCGAGCCCCTTGCGGTCGAGCTCGTTGAAGTGAGCCCAGGTGGCCCAGTGCGGAACCAGGTTCGAGTTCGCGATCAACACCCGGGGCGCATCCCGGTGGGTGCGGAACACTCCCACCGGCTTGCCGGACTGCACGAGCAGCGTCTCGTCCTCGTCCATCCTCTTCAGGGTGGCGACGATGCAGTCGAAGTCCTTCCAGGTCCTCGCCGCCCGACCGACGCCGCCATAGACCACCAGCTCGTTCGGGTTCTCCGCCACCTCGGGATGGAGGTTGTTCATCAACATCCGCATCGGCGCCTCGGTCAGCCAGGACTTCGCGGTGATCTCGGGGCCGGTGGGCGGGTAGACGACGCGGGCGTTCGTGGTCGGGTGGTTCATCGGATCGGGTTCTCGATTGTGTCTCAGTTTCAATCAGGTCGGATTGGCCGGGGGCGCAATCGGGCCAACCCATGTCCCCACCAGTCTTACGGGGACCGGCCATCCCGCTTTGCAAATTGACGTGTAGGGGCGACGCATGCCTCGCCCCTACTGCCTCCGCGTGCAGCGCTCGAAGGCCAAGGGCTGGATTTCGAAGGGATGGATACAGCCTATCGTAGTCCAGGACCGGCGGCGCGACATCGGGATCGACGCCTATCCGCTGGTGAGCTGCGCCGCGACGCGTACGAGCGAGGTCCAGCTTGTCATGTGGAGCGAGATCGACCTTGAGACGGAGACATGGACGATCCCGGGCGCAAGGATGAAGGCAAAGCGCGAGCAGCCGCCCGCCTGCACAGTGCGAGTCCCTCGATCAGATCGCTTCGTATCGGGTCTCCCCGGCCTGTGCCCGCGTGTTCAGCCTTTCAGCAGCTCGGAGATGAGCCCGCCCAGCACGACCGCCCCGACCCCCCACATCAGCGCCGCCCACGGCTTGAGGCGCTTGCGGGCGCCGCGCTCCACCATGATGGCGATCAGGCGCTCGTCGGCCCTTGACCCCTTCTCCGCGCTCTCCGTCCTCTTGCGGTATGACAGCGGCGCCTCGCCGTCGAGCTGCTGGTAGCGGTCTTCAGGGAGCCCGTGCTTCACGAAATCGCGGATCCGCAGGGCGGTCCCTTCGGCGGTCGGATCGGCGTTTCCCCACTTGCGCGAGAACAGCCACTCGTACTCCTCCGTCTCGTACTCGATCGCGGTGTGGCGCCGCACGAGCTCGCGGTACTCGTCGGCCGCGTCCCACTCGGTCCCGGCCGCCGCGTCGGCGATCGCGTCCTCGTGGACGGTCTTCGCAAGCTCCGGCGCCAGGCATGCGATGACTCCCTCCAGACCGAGCGTCGTGGCGCGCTCCACTTCGGTCGGGGGGACGATCTTCGGATCCCCCCACGGGTCGTTCCCGCCGTCGTTCGCGTCGGCCGCCATGACGTTCATGTCGAATGCGCGCCCCGTCGTCTCGCTGCACCGCTCGATGGCATCGCTCAACCTCATCAACTCGTCTTGATTCACCGTGGCTTTCCCTCGCATTGTCCATCCCGTCCTGCCTGCCATTACCGCCCTGCGGCGCGGGGCCGGGATGCGGCTCGCGCAGTCTCGTCAGTACCGTGATCCCGGTGAGATCGAGCGGGCGGCGAGCGGGACAGGATACTGCGCCGACGCCGTCGAGCTGCCCTGACGTTCGGCACGATTGCCGCGAGTGCCGGCGGCTTGCCGGATCGGCAGTGCCAACGGAGAACGCCCCGGGTTGCGGGCCAGCGTGCGACTGCGGATGATAGCCGCCGCTTTCGGGTAGAGGACGATCAGCGCCGATGGAATACCTCAAGAAAGCCGAAAGGACCCCCACCACGGGCGAGGACGATACCCGCGAACGGGTCCATGCACTGCTGAAGGACATCGAGTCGGGCGGCGAAGCCCGCGCTCGGCACTACGCGCAGTCGCTGGACGGCTGGAGGGGCGACATCGTGGTGAGCGCCGAGGAGATTTCACGGGCGTCCGAGTCTCTGCCGCGGCGCATGAAGGATGACATCGCGTTCGCGCAGGAACAGGTGCGAACCTTTGCCGAAGCACAGCTCGCGAGCATGCACGAGTTCGAGACCGAGCTCTACCCGGGGGTCGTTGCCGGGCAGAAGCTCATCCCGGTGGAGTCGGCGGGCTGCTACATCCCCGGCGGGCGATACGCGCACATCGCCTCGGCGATCATGAGCGTGACCACCGCTCGGGTGGCGGGCGTGCGGCACGTGATCGCCTGCTCCCCCACTCCCCCACGGGCCGGGACCGTGGCGTGCATCCGGCCATCCTCCACACGGCCCACCTCGCGGGCGCCGACACCATACTGGCGCTCGGCGGCGTGCAAGGGGTGGCGGCGCTTGCGTTCGGTCTGTTCACCGGCCACGCGGCCGACATCCTGGTCGGGCCGGGGAATCGATTCGTGGCGGAGGCCAAGCGCATCCTGTTCGGGCGTGTGGGCATCGATCTGTTTGCCGGGCCGACGGAGATCGCGGTCATTGCGGACGACACCGCGGATGCGGAGATCGTCGCCAGCGATCTGGTGGGGCAGGCGGAGCACGGCCCGGACTCGCCGGCGTGGCTGGTGACCACCTCGCGTGAGCTCGCCGAGCGCGTCATGAGTCGAATTCCGCACTACATCGAACGCCTGGGTGAGCCCAACCGGACGGCGGCGACGCACGCGTGGCGGGACTACGGCGAGGTGGTTCTGGCGGGGTCGCGCGAGGAGGCGGCGCGGCTCAGTGATGCCTATGCGCCGGAGCATCTGGAAGTACAGGCGGACGGTCTCGACTGGTGGCTCGGCCGTCTTCGCAACTACGGCTCGCTCTTCCTCGGCGAGGAGACGAGCGTCACCTACGGCGATAAGTCGTCCGGCCCGAATCACATCCTGCCCACCAAGGGTGCGGCACGCTATACCGGCGGCCTCAGCGTCGCCAAGTTCATCAAGACCGTGACCTGGCAACGGATGACCCGCGACGCCAACCGTGCCGTCGGGCAGACGAGCGCGCGCATCTCCCGCGCGGAGGGCATGGAAGGACACGCCTACGCGGGTGACGACCGGCTCGCCAAGTACTTTCCGGGCGAGCGTTTCGACCTCGCCTGAGTGGTATCTTCCGATTGTCCGCGGCCGGCGCATGCGCATCGTGGTCGCCGAAGGGTCAGAAATCCGACAAACGCTCGCAACAGCCGGCATCCGTGCTTACTCCACCCGAACATCGGTAGTGCAACCGAAGCGGCCCGTTGCCATGAAACCGGGCGGAGCCAGGAATACCCGGACTCGATGGTCCCGGGCAACCGGAGATGCGAGTCCAACGCTTGTTGCGGTGCAATTGGGAGAAGCATATGCGCGAGACAATGATCGCGGTACCCGAAGCCCCCGTCTCATTCGACGAGTTCGATGAAATGAACGACCCGCGCACGGATCAAACAGATTTCGGAGAGCTTGCCGAGAAGGCGATCTCACGCCGCGGCTTCCTTGGCCGCGGCGTAGCGTTCAGCGCGGCCGCGTTCGTCATGGGCGCCACCGGCCTTGCGCCGCTCTCGGCGCGCGCCGCGGCCCGGCGTATCGGCTTCGAGCCGGTCGAGGCCAACAGCCTCGACACAGTGACCGTTCCACGAGGGTACAGTTGGCACGTCGTCGCCAAATGGGGCGATCCCATGTGGTCGAACTCGATGGCGTTCGACCAGGCCACACGCGGCTCCGGCGCCAGCCAGGAGCTCGCCTTCGGCGACAACAACGACGGCATGTCCCTGTTTGCCGACGGCGCCAGGAGCGTCCTCGCCGTCAACAACGAATACGTCAACCGCAACATCATCTATGGCGGCGCCGGTACCGGCAAACCCGAGAACGCCGACGATGTCCGCAAGGGCAAGGCCGGTCACGGGGTCTCCATCGTCGAGATCGCACAAATCGGCGGTCGCTGGTCGATCGTCATCGATTCTCCCTACAACCGCCGCATCACCGCGGACACCCCGATGCAGATCACCGGGCCCGCGCGCGGCCACGATCGGATGAAGACCGCGGCCGATCCGACCGGCACGGGCTCCAAGGGCACCTGGAACAATTGCGGCAACGGCCGCACCCCGTGGGGCACCTACCTGGCGTGCGAGGAGAACTTCAATGGTTACTTCTCGTCGAGCGATCCCGGGCTCAAGGTCGGTGCCGAGTTCAAGCGCTATGGAGTCGGCCTCGGAGATCGGGGCTATGCCTGGGCAACCGCCGACGAGCGCTTCGATATCTCCAAGCACCCGAACGAGCCCAACCGCGCCGGCTACATCGTCGAGATCGACCCGCTGGACCCGACCTCGACGCCGAAGAAGCGCACCGCGCTCGGCCGCTTCAAACACGAGAACGCCGAGGTCGTGCTAGCCGCCAACGGTCAGGTCGTGGTCTACATGGGCGACGACGAACGCGGCGAGTTCCTCTACAAGTTCGTGAGCGACGGGCGCTACGTGGAAGGCGGCGGCAACGAGGAACTGCTGGAGAACGGCAGGCTGTTCGCGGCCAGGTTCGCCGGCGGCGGCCGCGGTGAGTGGGTCGAGCTCACACCGGCGTCCACCGGCATGGCGTCGCAGGCCGAGCTCTGTATTCACACCCGTCAGGGCGCGTCGGCGGTCCGCGCGACCACGATGGACCGCCCGGAGTGGGTCGCGGCCAACCCGAAGAAAGCCGAAGTCTACTGCTGCCTCACCAACAACAAGAACCGCGGGGTCAAGCCCAATGCCGGCGGCGATGCGGCTCCGGTCGGCGGGCCCAATCCGCGCGAGAAGAACAAGTACGGCCAGATCGTGCGTTGGACGCCGGACGGAGGCGACCATCTCGTCAACGGTTTTGCCTGGGACCTGTTTGTGGTCGCCGGCAATCCGGCGGTCCATGACGACGACAAGGCGGGCTCGGCCAATGTCCACAAGGACAACATGTTCAACTCGCCCGACGGCCTCGCCTTCGACCGCAACGGCATGCTGTGGATCCAGACTGACGGCAACTACTCCGACAGCGGAGATTTCGAAGGCCAGGGCAACAACCAGATGCTGGCCGGCGATCCCGAGACCGGTGAGATCCGGCGTTTCCTGGTCGGGCCGCGGGAGTGCGAGGTCACCGGCATCACTTGGAGCACCGACCGCAAGACCTTGTTCGTCGGTATCCAGCACCCGGGCGATATAGGCGGCAGCCACTTCCCCGACGGCAGCGACACCACGCCGCGCTCCGCCGTGGTGGCCATCACCCGGGATGATGGGGGTCTGATCGGCTGATTTTGCCGCTCCCGCAGACGACTCCGTCGGGCAGACTTTCGATGTGCGCACAGATGTCGCGGGGACGGGCGATCCACACGCGGTCGCGGTGCGCGGCGATGTGCTCGAGCGCCCGACGGAGCCGGCGGATGCGATAGGGGCGGCCGACCACGAACGGATGGAGCGAGATCGGGCATACGAGGGGCTGGCTCTCGCTCTGCTCGAGCATCTCGTCGAAGGCGTCGACGATCATGTCGGTGAATTCGTCGGAGGTATGCCGGTACCACACGATGCCGCGGGTATCGTTGCATTCGATGGGGTAGGGCATCGACAGGATGCGGCCGTGGCGGGTGCGCATCCACACCGGCTGATCGTCGCAGGTCCAGTCCATGAAGTAGCGATAGCCGGCCTCGGCGAGAAGGTCCGCGGTCACCTCGGAGTTCGAGATCCACGGGCTCATCCACCCGGCGGGGGGCGCGCCTTCCTCGTGCTCGATGGTGGCCGTGACCTCA
>JAKZYK010000167.1:0-5754 GCA_047514485.1 Gammaproteobacteria bacterium | reverse complement strand
TGATCGCGACCGGCACGAAGTCATCAGGCCGGTGCCCGGACAGGCCGGTCTCGCGGTGCAATCTCATGCCCACTGATCGCGACCGGCACGAAGTCATCAGGCCGGTGCCCGGATCGGCCGGTCTCGCGGTTCAATCTCATGCCCATTGATCGCGACCGGCACGGGGACATCGGGCCGGTGCCCGAATCGGTCCATTTCGCCGCGTAATCCCATGCCCACCGACCGCTCCCGGCTCCGCGTGATGGTCATCGACGATCACACACTGTTCCGAAGCGGCTTGAGCGAGCTTCTGGAGCGGCGGGGCATCGATGTCTGCGCGGCGGTCGGCGACGGCGAGGAGGGGTGCCGGCTCGCTGCCGAGATCGAGCCCGACGTCGTTCTCCTCGATCTGCGCATGCCTGAGCTCGACGGGCTGTCCGTGCTCAAACGGCTCGCGGCGCTCGATCTCGACTGCGCGGTGGTGATGCTCACCACGAGCAGCGACGAGCGCGACCTCGTCAGGTCGTTGCGTTCGGGCGCGCGGGGCTACCTCCTCAAGGATATGGAGCCGGAGCAGCTTGTGGACGCGCTCACCGCCGTCGTCGATGGAGAGACGGTCGTCGCCCCGGAGATGACGAGTGTTCTCGCGAAGGTCGTCAAGGGGGGCGCGGTGGAGTCCGGTCAACCGGGCCGGTTTTCGTCGCTCACGCCGCGCGAGTTCGAAATTCTGCGTCACCTCGCGGAAGGGCAAAGCAACAAGGAGATCGCGCGTGATCTCGGCATCACCGACGGGACGGTGAAGCTGCACGTACGCTCGATCCTGAGAAAGCTCCAAGTGCGCTCGCGGGTCGAGGCGGCGGTGCTCGCGGTCGAGGAGCGGATCTTTCAGCGCTGAGGCCGCCTTCCCGGCTCGGAGTCCGTTGTGCGGGAGACGACGGCCGATTCCGCGCCAGCCGATCCATTGACGCCGAGATCGCGTGTCCGGCTCGGAGCCTGTTTTTCGGGAGACGAACGCCGATTCCTCGCCAGCGGATCCTTCAGCACTGAGGCGGCGTGTCCGGCTCGGAGCTCGCTGCGCGGGAGACGAATGCCGATTCCCCGCTCCGGCGCGGGTGATACCAGGCCAGCTTCTCCCGCAGGCGGACGACTTCACCGACGATGACGAGGGTCGGTGCGCGCGGGCGCTTTCCCTCGATGATCGACGCCAGCGTGCCGACCGTGCCGGTGTGTACGGCTTGCGCGGAGGTCGTTCCCTGCTCGATGAGCGCGGCCGGGGTATCCGGCGGGAGTCCGTGGCGCAAGAGACCGTTGCAGATCGGTTCGAGGCCCGCGAGCCCCATGTAGATCACCACGGTCTGATTCGGGCGCACGAGGCTGTCCCAGTCGAGAGTCTCCTCGCCGATCTTCCGGCGCCCGGTGACGAAGATGCACGATTGGGCGTACTCGCGATGGGTGAGAGGGATCCCCGCATAGGCCGCGCATCCCGAGGCCGCGGTGATCCCGGGGACGACCTGGAACGGGACCCCGAGGGCCGCGAGCGTCTCGATCTCTTCGCCGCCGCGCCCGAATATGAACGGATCGCCGCCCTTGAGCCGCAGTACCCGCTTGCCGGCGAGTGCGAGCCGGGCGAGGAGATCGTTGATCTCGTGCTGCGGGATCGCATGGTAGCCGGGCTGCTTCCCCGCATAGATGCGCTCGGCATCGCGCCGCGTGAGATCGAGCACCGCCTTCGATACGAGGCGGTCGTAGACCACGACGTCTGCCTTCTGCATGAGCCGCAGAGCCCTGAACGTGAGCAGATCGGGATCCCCAGGCCCGGCTCCGACCAGGTAGACCTCACCCGCCGTGCCCGCGCCCTGGCATTCGGCGAGCGCCGACTCCAGCGCGCGGCGCGCATCGTCCTCGCGTCCCGCGAGCACCTGCTCTCCAATCGGGCCATCCACGATGCCTTCGAAGAATCGGCGCCGCAGCGCCGGATCGGTGATGCGCCGGAGCACGGCGGGCCGGAACTCGCCGATGAACCGGGCGAGCCGTCCGAGCTCCGCCGGAATGATGGTCTCGAGGCGCGCGCGCAGGATGCGGGCGAGGATGGGGGCGGCGCCGCTCGTGGAGACCGCCGCGACCAGGGGCGAGCGATCGAGGATCGAAGGCAGGATGAACGAGCACAGCGACCGCCGATCGACCGCGTTGACCGGAATGCCCCGTTGCCGTGCGGCGCCCGCGACGGTGCGGGCGAGCGCCTCGTCGTCCGCTGCGATGATGACGAGCCGCATGCCGTCGAGGTCGTCTTCGCGAAACGCTCGCCGGCGCCACGTGACCCCGGGCTCGCCAACCAGCTCGCGCAGCCCCGGGGTCAGGGCCGTCGCGACGACGACAAGCCGCGCGCCGGCTCGCAGCAGCAGCCGGGCCTTGGGCTCGGCCGCCTGCGAGCCGCCGACGAGCAGGCAGGGCTCGTCCTTGATGGCAAGAAAGATCGGCAGATAGTCCATGGATCGGCTCGCCTCGCGGTGGATGCAATGACCAGCGTCAATTCGAGCGCCCGAATTGCGCTTGATCAAGATGCGCGTGATCAAGAGATGTGCAAAGTGCCTCGAATCAGGCCGGCGAGTCGATATCCCGAGGGAGATGGATTCCGTCATGGCGCCCGATCTGGCGTAAACTGGCGCCCTGTCACTGAATCAGGCGCTTGGTTGCCGGATTCCGGGATGCATGGCAGGCTCCTACCGACACGGGACAGATATGTGAGTCCCTCTCGGTGAGGATGCGCTACCTGAGTCCAGCGCGGCTGGCGTCCGGATCGAATGAGGAGGCCCTCGATGACTCCCATCAAACAGTCGTTCGCGGTCTTGATGCTGGTGGCGCTTGCGTCCCTTGCCGGTGCCGATGTCCGCTATTCGGCGCCGGGCGTCAGCGCGGACGTACTCCCTCAGCAGAGTACCGACAAGCCCGCGGAGGCGACGAAGCTCGAGGAGGAGGAGGACGAGGACGAGGACGAGGAGCCGGACTGCGAGTGAGCAGTGTGTCTCGGTGGTCCGACCTGCACGCGGCCGGAGCCGCAGTGTGATGTGGCTTTGGCATCGGTATGTGGACCATTGCATGTTTTGGGGTGATTCGAAGCAGGATCACGAGCGTTCGACAGACTGAAGGGAGGAACTGATGATGCGTACGACAAATGCACTGTTCGCAGCAGCAATCGCGACGATTCTGGCGGTCCCCGTGGCAGCGGACGAGGTCGCGGTGAACATCACGCCGGGCGTGGGGGCCGTGGACGTCATGCACGGCGGAAAGACGGTCACGATCATGCGTAACCAGGACGAAAAGAACACCGTGAATGCGGCGTTCGCGAAGACATCACGCAAATGCCCGCCGTTCTGCATCCAGCCGTCGAAGCTGGCCCCCGGCGTCGAGACAATCGGTGAGGACGAGGTCATCCAGTACGCGAAGGCCATGAGCGACGGCGACGGCTCCATCGTGCTGATCGACTCGCGCACGCCGGACTGGGTGGAGAGGGGTACGATCCCCAGTGCGATGAACGTTCCGTGGACGAAGCTCAACCCGGCCAAGGGCGCCGATCCGATCTCGATCGCCGAGATCATGGAAGGTGTGTTCAACGTCCAGTCGAACGAAGAGTTGATGGACTTCTCGGACTGCAAGACCGCGGTCATGTTCTGCAACGGAATGTGGTGCGGGCAGTCTCCGAACAACATCAAGAACCTCCTGAAGTTCGGCTACCCCGCCCACAAGATCAAGTGGTATCGCGGGGGCATGCAGGATTGGGAGATCCTGGGGCTCACCACCGTCCCGGGCGGCTGACACCACCGGTCGATGGGCGGCGGGACCCCCCGCCGCCCATCGACGATTTGAACGCGCCTTGCGGACATTCTTGCGAGGCGGAGTGATTCGCATACCCTTTGCGAGCGCGCCTTGCGGGCGTCCCCGCGCGGCAGGGTGGTTCGAGTGCCCTATTTCATCTACAAGCTGCGGCCGCCGCGGGCGCCGGAGAATGCGGGCTCCTTCGCGGGCTACCGGGAGGCCCGCGCCGCGGTGCGAGAGATGCGCGGCGCTCTCGACCGCGATGATCCCACCACGGTGCGGATGGTCTTTGCCGCCGGCGAGGCGCAAGCCGAGCGCCTCCTGACCGAACGCCGCGAGCCGCGCCCCCTCGGCGAAGACGCCTGAACGGTGGGCGAGCGGTGCGCCAGGCGGGCGGCGCATGGACTTGCCTGGTGTTGTGGACATTCGAAATTTCGTATGGAAGGCTCCCCACCTTGCGAGCTTCGACGAGGATCTCTCGATGACGGAATTCAACCAGGAACTCGATGCGTGCGGCCTCAACTGCCCACTGCCGATTCTCAGAGCGAAGAAGGCACTCACGAAGATGGCGAGCGGCGAGGTCCTGCGCATCATCGCGACCGATCCGGGGTCGGTGAAGGACTTCGAAGCATTCTCGCGCCAGACCGGGAACGAGCTGCTGGAGTCGCACGAGGATGGCGGGAAGTTCTACTACCGGTTGAAGAAGGCTTAGACGGGCTTGTGACCGTCGACCGCTACCGATCCAGGTGACAGCGCGGGCGATCGACCGGTTCACTTGGCGCCATGGCGCCAGATCATCCACCGGTCTACGACCTCGTAGTACTTGATATATGCGGCGGCGATGAAGGGCGTCAGGGCGTGAAGCGGCAAGGGACGCATTTCCTCGATCGGCAGGATCAGAGCGTCCGGCGCAGCTCCATCGACCAGCTTCGACAATTCCCGGCCGACAAGGGTTGCGAACGATAGACCTCTGCCGCTGTATCCGAGCGCCGCCCACACGCCGTCATCCAGCCTGAGAATCCTGGGAAGCTGCTTCGCGGTCAGCGCAACCCATCCGCTCCAGTGGTTCTCCCATTCGACGGGGCCGAGATCCGGGAACACCATCTTCAGGCGGCGCTGCGCGCCCGCGAGGTCCGCCCGGGCGGATTTATCGAGTGGCGACCCGCCAGTGCCAAGATGCAACCGACTGCCGGGTAGCTTGCGGATACCGGACCAAAGATGCCGTGTGTCCGTAAGGAAGTGCCTTTGTGGCAAGACACGGTCAATGGCACTGTCATTGATCGGACGGCTGACGGCCGTATAGCCGCGGACAGGCACGATGGTGCGCGCCAGGCCCGGCCATAGCGCGTCGCTGTACGCATTGGTGCAGATGAAGACTGAATCGCTGACAACTTCGCCTTCTGGCGTTGAGACTCGCCAAGCCGCGGTACCGGCCCGCTTGATAGTCGTCACCGGACTGTTGCAGAACTGATTGACACCGACTTGCCTCGCGGCGCGGGCCAGTCCTTTCGCATAGGTCAGCGAGTTGACCGCGAACGCTCGCCGGTCGAGTTGACTGCCGCGATAAAATGAACTTCCGATCAAGTCGGCTGTTTCGCGTGCACCGTGATAGGAGACGTCGTAGCCGCTCTCCGCCAATTGGCTGGCTCGTCGTCTCAGGTTGGCGTCGGCCCGTGGCGTGTGCGCGGCCAATAGCCAGCCTCCACCATGGTAGAGTGCATCGATCTGAAATTCCTCGAGAAGACTGCGGACCACGTCCGGCCCGGTGGCGAGCACGGAAACCAGTCTGCCGCCGCGCTCGTGACCGTAAATTTGCAGGATCTTCCGTTCGCTATGCTTCGAGACCGGGACCACGCTGCCGTAGGCTCGACCCGATGATCCCCAGCCGGGCTCGCGAGCTTCGAGCTGAACCACCTGCTTGCCCATTCGCGCCAGATGAAGGGCGGTGGAAGAGCCGGTAAT
>JAKZYK010000166.1:0-50541 GCA_047514485.1 Gammaproteobacteria bacterium | reverse complement strand
GTGCCTCGGATGGCCGCGGCCGGGCGTCCCGGACACGCCCTCGGGGGCCGTCATCCTGGTCGGCGACGTGCTGCCCTTCAACCAGCGCAATGTCTGGAACCGCATCGCCGAGCACGCCCCCGAGCTGGTGATCATCGCGGCCGCCAGCGACAGGCCGAAGCTCTACGGCGGATTCGCGCGACGAGCACTGGAGCGCCACGGCGCGTTCGCCGAGCTCCTTCCCGTCGCGTTGGACGCCGCTGAATTCGGAATCGACCCCCGGCAGGCGGTCGAGGATCCGGCGCTGCTCGACAAGGTGCGCGACGCGGCAGGCGTGTTCTTCGTCGGCGGGGCGCCGCAGCGTCTCGCGAAGGTGCTCTTTCTGGCGGACGGTTCGCCGACTCCACTGGCGAGCGCCATCATCGACGTGCACGCGGGAGGCGGCGCCGTCGTCGGCGGCATCCCGGGGCCGGCGGGGCTGTCCACAGGGGTCGACGCGCTGGAGGCGCTCGCCAACGGGCGTGTGTCGCCCGGGCAGCTCTTCCGAGGTCTCGACCTGGTGGCGGAAGGATGGTTCGTCGATCAGCACGTCTTCAGTCCGGGGCGTCTCCTCGAGATGCTGGTCGCGATGCATCAGCTCGGCATCCCGCGCGGGCTTGGCGTCGGCACCGAGACTTCGGCCGTGATCGAGGACGGGAGGGCGGAAGTCGTCGGCGATGGAGGAGTCCTCCTGATCGACCTGTCCCACAGCCTGGCAGCGCCGGGCCCCGCGAACGGTTTCCAGCTCGCGGGCGCACGTCTGAGCTACCTGGAGCATGGCGATCGCTTCGACATGTCGACGCTCGAGGTCATGCCCGCCGCCGCCAAGCTCGACGGCTTCGAGCTGGAGTCCGGCGGCGAAGCGTCCCAATCGACCGAACATGACCGGCCCGCGGCCGGCGACCTGCTCGCCGTGGGCGAATTGCTCCGATTGCTGCGCGAAACGATCGACGGTCCCGGTCCCGAGGCGTTGGGGTTCGCGTTCCCGGACGGCGAGGGCGGCGAGCGGCGGGGATTCCGTTTTCGGTTCCACTCCCTGGACGACACGCGGGGTTGGCTCTCCGTGCACTCGGAAGAGGATCGCTACACCATCGTGAATATCGGCCTCGAAATTTCCGTGGCCGTGCAAGCTGACAAGCCGATTCAGTGAGACGGCCCGAAGCTCTCGGCCGACCTGCAGCGAGAATTGAACCCGCGGCGCGCCTTCCACCGCATGCGCCGCAACTTTCCGTGTTATACAGAGGTCGGAACCGACGGATCGGCACCACGGCACAGACCTCATCCTGGAGCACGGCATGACCGAGAATCACTTCGACTTCCTCGCGATCGGCGGCGGCAGCGGCGGCATCGCATCGGCGGTGCGGGCCGCGAGCCACGGCGCCCGAGCCGCGGTGGTCGAGCACGGCCGGCTGGGCGGCACCTGCGTCAACGTCGGCTGCGTCCCGAAGAAGCTGATGTGGCACGCGGCGTCTCTGGGCCACACCATGCACGAGTACGCGGGATACGGTTTCGACGTCTCGCGCGAGGGATTCAGTTGGGCGTCGCTCAAGCGCGTCCGTGACGCCTACGTGGAACGACTGAACGGAATCTATGCGCGCCGGCTGGAGACCGAGGGCGTGGCGCGATATCGCGCCACGGCCCGATTCGTCGATGCCCGCACCGTGGTCGTCGGCGATACGCGCGTGTCGGCCGACCACGTCGTGATCGCGACCGGGGGCATGCCGTCGGTGCCGCCCACGCCTGGAGCGGATCTCGGAATCACCTCGGACGGCTTCTTCGAGCTCGACGAATGTCCGGGCAGGGCGGTCGTCTCGGGCAGCGGCTACATCGCCGTGGAGCTCGCCGGAGTGCTTCGCGCGCTCGGCAGCGAGGTCACCATGGTGTTGCGCCGCGATCGGGTGATTCGCGCCTTCGACGAAATGCTGAGCAAGGAGCTGATGGCGGCGCTGGCCGCCGATGGCATCGAGATTCGGACCACGGCGGAGATCGAGCGGATTGAGCGCGACGATCGCCGCAACACCTTGACCGTCCGTATCTCCGACGGCACCGTGATCGAGGCGGTGGACTCGGTGCTGTGGGCGGTCGGGCGCAAACCCAACGTCGACTCCCTCGACCTCGCGGTGACCGGCGTGGAGACGGCGCGGGGCGGTGCGATCGTCACCGACGAGTTTCAGCAGACCTCGGTGGAGGGTATCTACGCGATCGGCGACGTGACCGGCCGGGCGGCGCTGACACCGGTCGCGATCGCGGCCGGCCGGCGGCTCGCGGATCGCCTGTTCGGCGGGGATGCGGACCGCAAGCTCAGCTACGACTACATTCCGAGCGTCATCTTCACCCATCCTCCGATCGGCACCATCGGCGCCACCGAGGCCCAGGCCCGGGCCGACCACGGCGACGCGGTCAAGGTGTACGAGACACGGTTCAATCCGATGTACTACGCATTCTCCGAGCATCCGCGCCCGACCGCGATGAAGCTCGTCACGCTGGGCGGAGACGAGCGCGTCGTCGGCTGCCACGTGATCGGCGACGGCGCCGACGAGATGATGCAGGGCTTCGCGGTCGCGGTGAGGATGGGGGCTCGCAAATGCGATTTCGACGACACGGTGGCGATCCATCCGACGAGTGCGGAAGAGCTTGTGACCATGCGATGACCCGCGCGAACATGATTCGAAGATACATGGGTGACGGCCGGTCCACCGTACCCGCGACGAGCCTCGCGCGCGTATTCGCCGCTGTGTTGCTGGCGGTGTCGCTCACCGGACCGATGAGATCGTCGGCCGATCAGCAAGATCCGCGCCTCGGGGAGCTGTTCGTCGTGCTCGCCGAGGCACCGGGTTTGGCGGAGGCCCTCACGGTGGAAGCCTCTATCTGGCAGATCTGGCTGGATGGGAGAGATTCGGCGCTGAACGAGCTCATGGTGCAAGGTATCAACGCCATGAGCGCGAACCGACTCCGAGATGCGGTCGAGCGCTTCACCGAGCTGATTCTTGCCGCGCCGGCGTTCGCGGAGGCGTGGAACAAGCGGGCGACCGTCTACTATCTCATGAATCGTTACGAGGATTCGGTGCGCGACATCGAACACACTCTCGCGCTCGAACCACGCCATTTCGGGGCGATCTCCGGGATGGGATTGATCTTTCTCGAACGTGGTGACGAGGAGGGCGCGCTCGGCGCGTTCGAGAAGGTGCTGGAGATCCACCCGCACGCGCGGGGCGCCCGGTTCCAGGCTGAGCGGCTTCGCGAACAGTTGCAGGGCAAGCGAATCTGAGGGTGTCGACCCCCTCGGGTCTACGTTTTACATTACGGCAGGTGCGGTGGCTTCGACGGTGTGAGCGGATGACCGAAACCCCGGCGCCGGTCAGGCAGGTCCGATAATTTCTTGCGGGAATCAAGGAGTCAGAATCGAATGGATGAACCCATCATTGCGCAGCGCGGCCCCTACGGACTCGATCTCGATGCCGGTGACTACTTCTGGTGCCGGTGCGGAAAATCGTCCCGGCAACCCTTCTGTGACGGCTCCCACCAGGGCACCGGGTTCACGCCGATGAAGCTTGCCCTTGCCGAGACGAAGAAGGTCTGGCTTTGCGGCTGCAAGCGCACCGGCGGCGAGCCATTCTGTGACGGGACGCATAACTCGCTTCCCGACTAGCCAAGCCAACCCCCGGCCTGAGCCGGTACCGCGCATCACATTCCCGAAAACGTGCAGCCACCGGGTGCGTGAACACCGCACCCCGATGCCGCCGGTATCGTCACGCGCGCGAGAACAGTCGTCAGGGCTCGGTCTGGAGAGTGCGCGCCATCACCGAGCGCGCGGATGCGCCGTCCGAGCCGGACGGCGCGCTACGCCGGGATCACTCGTTGAACTCGATGGTGTAGATCCCGCTGCTCTGGCTCGCGTACCACGCGGCCAGATCTTCTCGATCCTGCTTCGACAGGGTTGCCGAGAATCCCGCCATGATCGGATCCTGCCGCGCCCCGGTCTTGTAGTCTTCGAGTGTCTGAACGATATATTTCGCGTGCTGTCCGCCGATCTTCGGGAACTGGGGGGTGGGGCTGTTGCCGTCGAGCCCATGACACGACTGGCATTGGGCGGCTTTCTCCTTGCCGGCCGCGGCGTCACCGGCGGCGGTTGCCGTTTGCCCGAATGCGACGCCCGTCGCGGCGGCGATAATGAGGAGTGTGCGGGTCATCGAGATCTCCGGGAGCCGTGTGGGATGAGCGAGTCTCGGCATCGACACGCGGTCATTCACCGGCGGCAGATGCGAAGTACGCTGCGATGTCCTGCATGTCCTGCTCGCTCAGCGACACGGCCTGGGCCTGCATCGTCTTGTGGCCGCGTCGTCCGGACTTGTACGCTTTGAGCGCGGCGACGATGTACTCGGTGTGTTGCCCTCCCACCCGAGGCACCGGATAGTTGGGATACGCATTGTGATAGCCGGGGATCCCGTGGCAGCCCATGCAGGTGATGGATTTCACCTTTCCCTTTGCGGCATCTCCCTCCGCGTACGCAGGCGTCGCGAAGACGAGGGCAATGCCCGTCACCGCGGCGCCGATCAGCATCTTGCGTTTCATCCGTTCCCTGTCCTGATGGTATCGAGGCGAGTGTGCGTCTCGGCGTCGCGCTTCACGGCCGGTGCATGCCGGCACGGCGCAAAATCGCGGCGCAGTATACCTACTCGAAGTCGCCTCACCAACAATCCGTGTCACGTATTCCATCGTATCGGTACCATGCGCCGTCGTATCGGACATGGAGTCGGACATGACTGAGACAAAGGACACCCGTGCGGCGGCGCCGGACGTGACGCCCGCCAACTTCATCCGCCAGGCGATCGATGCCGACATCATGGCGGGCAAGGTTCCGAGCGGGGTCGTGACGCGGTTTCCCCCCGAACCCAACGGCTATCTGCACATCGGGCACGCGAAGTCGATCTGCTTGAACTTCGGCATCGCGCGTGACTATCCGGGGGCCGTTTGCCGTCTGCGCTTCGATGATACGAACCCGACGAAGGAGCGGGTCGACTTCATGGAGGAAATCCAGACCGACGTTCGCTGGCTCGGGTTTGGCTGGGGCGATCGCCCGCGGCATGCCTCCGACTATTTCGAACCCTTGTTCGACTATGCGGTGCGGTTGATCGAATCAGGCAACGCGTACGTGTGCAGCCTTGACCCGGAGCAGATCCGCGCCTACCGCGGCACCCTCACCGACCCGGGGCGCGACAGTCCGTACCGCTCTCGCCCGGCCGAAGAGAGTCTCGATCTCTTCTTGCGCATGCGCGACGGCGAGTTCGAGGAAGGCGCCCACGTGCTGCGGGCGAAGATCGACATGGCGGCTCCGAACATGAATCTCCGGGATCCGGTGATCTATCGCATCGTGCACACACCGCATCCGCTGACCGGCGACGCTTGGCGCGTTTACCCGATGTACGACTTCGCGCAGGCGCTATCGGACGCGATTGAAGGAGTCACCCACTCGCTGTGCACGCTCGAGTTCGAAGATCATCGCCCACTCTACGAATGGTTCCTCGAGACGCTCGAAATTCAATCTCCGCCACGCCAGATCGAGTTCGGCCGGCTGAATCTGACGCACACCGTCATGAGCAAGCGCTATCTCACCCGTCTGGTGGACGGCGGACATGTCGATGGATGGGACGATCCGCGTATGCCCACCATCGCGGGAATGAGGCGGCGCGGGTTTACCGCGGAGGCGTTGCGCGATTTCTGCGAACGGGTCGGGGTGACCAAGAAGGACGGCGCGGTGGAGTTCGAGCGGCTCGAGACGTGCGTTCGAGCCGATCTCGAGCGTACGACCCGGCGGGCGATGGCGGTGCTGCGACCGCTCAAGCTCGTCATCGATAACTATCCGGAGGATGCGACCGAGACGTTCGAAGCCCCGAACCATCCAGCGGACCCGGCGCTGGGTACGCGCAAGGTGCCGTTCTCGCGCGAGATCTTTATCGAGCGCGACGACTTCATGGAGGACCCGCCGCGCAAATTCTTCCGCTTCGCCCCTGGCCGCGAGGTCCGGCTGCGATACGCCTGGCTTGTCGTCTGCACGGGCGTCGTCAGGGATCCACGGACTGGGGCGATCATCGGAATACGCGGCCGGTACGATCCCGGGTCCCGTGGCGGCAAGGCGCCCGACGGCCGCAAGGTCAAGGGCACCGTCCACTGGGTGTGTGCGCGCCAGGGTGTTCGGGCCACGGTGCGGCTCTACGATCGGTTGTTCCGGGATCCGGCGCCCGGCCGGGACGCGGAGCGCCTCGCGGGGCAGATCAACTCGGACTCGCTGGAGGCGCTCGAATCGAGCGTGGTCGAGCCGTCCCTCGCGCTCGCGAGTCCCGGCGCGCACTTCCAGTTCGAGCGCCTCGGCTATTTCGTGGCGGATTCCAGGGACCACGTGCGCGGGACGCCGGTGTTCAACCGCACCGTCACCCTGCGCGATACCTGGGGCAGGCAGCAGGAGAAGGCGCGTGGATAGCGGGGCGGGGCGTGAGGCCCCGTCCGGGCTACGCGGCGGAAGAATGCGATGCGCCGATCTCGTCGAGCTTTTGCTTGAGCGTAAGGCGATCGAGCGATTCGAGCGGCAGGTTGGTGAAGATCTCGATCCGTGTCGCGATCTTGCGGTATATGTCCGCGAATGCGGCCCGGATCACCGCCTCCTTTCCCTCGGCCGCGGCGGGATCGGAGAACCCCCAATGGGCGCATATCGGTTGCTCTGGCCACACCGGGCAGACTTCTTCGGCTGCCCGATCGCAGATCGTGAACACGAAATCCATCACCGGCGCCCCCGGCGCCGCGAGCTCGCTCCAGTCCTTCGAGCGGAGATGATCGATGCGGTGGTTGCGGCGCTCCAGGATCTCGAGCGCGTACGGATTGACGGCGCCAGCCGGACAGCTCCCCGCACTGAAAGCGCGGAATCGGGTCCCGCCGATGCGCTCGAGCAGGCACTCGGCCATGATGCTGCGGGCCGAGTTTCCGGTGCAGAGGAAGAGCACGTTGTACCGCTCGCGCTGCGCCGAGTCGTCGTGGGGCATCCGGATGCGCCTCGTGATGAGCAATCCGTGCAGCCTACGGTCCGCTGATGACATGGATGTGACGACGACACCGGGCGTCGCGGCCGCCGAATCGCGCTTCGAAGACCTCGCGGTGAGCGCTGCGCTTGCAATCCATACAGTGCGAAGTGTCCGCTGAAACGAATCGACTTCCGCCCCACGAGCCCCTGTTGGCGACCATCTTCTCCATCGCCGATTGCGAATATCGAACGTCTTGACAGAGCGTCTTGCCGGCGTGCGGCGGGTGGGCTTATGCGGTAAGGTCCCTCTCATGCCTATTGAGCAAGGCAGCTTCGTCATTCCACATTGAGCGGGAGGCTCTGACATGAAAAAGCTCGGCTACCTCACGGCGACCGCATTGGCGGTGGCACTCGGCGCCGGTGGCGCACCGGCGGCGGATCAGTTCATCTCCATCGGTACCGGCGGCGTGACCGGGGTCTACTACCCCACCGGCGGCGCGATCTGCCGACTGGTGAACAAGATGCGCAAGGAAACCGGAATCCGCTGCTCGGCTGAATCGACCGGCGGCTCGATCTACAACATCAACACGATCCGGGCCGGTGAGCTCGAGTTCGGCGTCGCGCAATCCGACTGGCAGTTCCACGCGTATCACGGCACGTCGAAGTTCGAGGACAAAGGCGCCTTCAGCGATCTCCGGGCGGTGTTCTCCGTCCATCCCGAGCCTGTCACCATCATCGCCCGCGACGATTCGGGCGTTGCGAACATCACCGATCTCAAGGGCAAGCGGGTCAACATCGGCAACGTCGGGTCGGGGACGCGCGGCACCTGGGAGGTGATCGAGGAAGCGATGGGCTGGCAGCGGAGCGACCTCAGACTCGCCTCGGAGCTGAAGTCGGCGGAGACCGGACAAGCCGTATGCGACGACAAGATCGACGCCTACTTCTGGCTCGTCGGCCATCCGTCCGCGCTCACCCAGGAGTCGTTGGCGACGTGCGCGGCTCATCTCGTGAACGCGACCGGCCCTGCCATCGACAAGCTCGTGGCCGACAACTCCTACTATCGCACCGCGACAATACCGGCCGGGATGTACAACAACGCGGAAGCCGTCAACACCTTCGGTGTGGGCGCGACGTTCGTCACCAGCGCCAAGGTTTCGGAGAAGGTCGTGTATACCGTTGTCAAGGCGGTCTTCGACAACTTCGACCAGTTCAGGAAGCTGCACCCCGCGTTCGCGAACCTGAACGAGAAGGAGATGATCATGGATTCGCTCTCCGCGCCGCTGCACGCCGGAGCGGCCAAGTACTACAAGGAGCGAGGCTGGATGTAGGCGATAGTCCGTTCGGGGCGGCGCGGGCCGCCCCGAATCGGTTGCGCGTGATCGGTACGGTGTGGCGCCTGTCGCTTTCGACTGGGCGGCAGGCGGATCCGTAGCGCTCACGGCCCCACCGGCAGCAGGCGAGACACCCCCGCGCACGGTTCGATCGGCGACGGCCGCGGGTCGGTTCCCGGAGCTGCCGGGGCTCCGGATCGAGCGCATCAAGGCGGCGGAGCTCTCGCGGATCGCAGGCTACCGTCGTGTCACTCCATGAGCGTTCGGCTCCCGGGAGAGAGCGACCTTGGCACAATCGAAGATCGATGCGGCCGGCGCCGGCGACCTGGTCGCGCAAATCGATATCGGGGGCCGCGACCCCGATGGGTGGCAGGGTGCCTTCATCATCGGCCTGGCGTTCGTCTGGGCGCTGTTTCAGGTCTACATCTCGTCGAACATCCCCTTCTGGCTGACCGACATCACCGGGCTGTACGTGATCGTCAATACCGATCAGGCCCGCTTCATCCATCTTGCGTTCGCGATGTTTCTCGCCGCGCTCGCGTTTCCGCTGTTCAAGTCGAGCCCCCGTCGGCGAATCCCCGGGTACGACTGGGCCCTGGCGGCGCTCGGGGCCGCTTCCTGTCTGTATCTCCTGGTGTTCAAGGACGATATCGCGGTACGGGCCGGGATCCCCGGACCGGGCGACCTCATCGCCGCGACCGTAGGGATGATCGTGCTCGGGACCGCGGTGTACCGCGCGCTCGGGCTCCCGCTCGTGGTCGTCGCGAGCGTGTTCGTGCTCTACGTCTTCTTCGGGCACTCGGAGCTGCTGACGGATACGATCCGCTGGAAGGGCGCGTCGTTCGGCAAGGCGATGTGGCACTACTGGATACAGACCGAGGGGGTCTTCGGAGTCGCCCTCGGGGTATCGGCGTCGATGATCTTCCTGTTCGTCCTGTTCGGCGCCATCCTCGAGAAGGCCGGGGCCGGCAACTATTTCATCAAGTTCTCGTTCTCGCTGCTGGGCCACTTTCGGGGTGGGCCGGCGAAGGCCGCGGTGGTCGCATCGGCACTGAGCGGGATCTACTCCGGATCGTCGATCGCGAACACCGTGACTACCGGGACGTTCACTATTCCGCTGATGAAACGTACCGGTTTCTCCGCGGAGAAGGCAGGTGCCATCGAGGTCGCGTCATCGACCAACGGCCAGCTCACGCCGCCGGTGATGGGCGCCGCGGCGTTTCTAATCTCCGAGTTCACCGGGGTGAGCTATCCCGAGATCGTCAAGCATGCGCTGATCCCCGCCGTCGCTTCGTACATCGCGCTCGTGTACATCGTGCACCTCGAGGCGATGAAGCTCGATCTCAAGGGCCTCCCGCGGCCCCCGGCGACGATGTCCCTGGCGCACAAGGTGATCGGCTTTCTCTCGGGATTCATCGGCATCGCGCTGCTCGGCGTGGCGGTGTACTACGGGCTTGGATGGATCAAGGTAGTGATGCCGGACTTCGCGTTCGCCGCGGTGGCGATCCTGTGCGCAGGGATCTACCTCGGCCTGCTGCTGCTCGCCTCGAAGTTGCCGGATCTCGTGGTCGACCCGCCGGATGCGCCCATCATCGAGCTTCCCCGATTCGGACCGACCGCGGTGTCGGGGCTGTTCTACGTGCTGCCGATCGTCATCCTGATCTGGTGCATCATGCTCGAACGGCTGTCGCCGGCCCTCTCGGCGTTCTGGGCATCGCTCGCGATGATCGTCGTCTCGCTGACCCAGCATCCGCTCAAGGCGTGGATGCGCGGCTCCGGTGACCTCGGTGGTGCATTCCTCCGCGGCGCGCGCGAATGGTTCGACGGTATGGTCTCGGGGTCACGCAACATGATCGCCATCGGTGTCGCCACTGGGGCGGCCGGCGTCATCGTCGGCACCATCTCGCTGACGGGCGCCCATCAGGTCGTCGGCGAGTTCGTCGAATTCCTGTCCGGCGGAAACCTGATGCTGATGCTGGTGCTCGTGGCGATCATGAGCCTCATCCTCGGGATGGGTCTTCCCACCACCGCGAACTACATCGTCGTCTCCTCGCTGATGGCCCCGGTGATCGTGGCCCTCGGCGCGAAGAGCGGTCTGCTCGTGCCGCTCGTTGCGGTGCACCTCTTCGTGTTCTATTTCGGGATCCTCGCCGACGACACGCCGCCGGTCGGTCTCGCCGCGTTCGCCGCGGCCGCAATCTCCGGCGGCGATCCGATCAAGACCGGCGTGCAGGGCTTCATGTACGACATCCGCACCGCGATATTGCCGTTCATGTTCCTGTTCAACACCGAGCTGCTGCTGATCGACGTCACGTTCTGGAAGGGCATTTTCGTATTCGTGACCGCGGTAGCGGCAATGATGCTCTTCGCGTCGGCGACCCAGAGTTACTTCTTCGCACGCAGCCGGATATGGGAGTCGCTGCTGCTCCTGCTCGTGGCGTTCACCCTGTTCAGGCCCGGGTACTGGCTGGACCAGGTCTCCGATCCGTTCGATCTGCGACCGGGTATCGAAGTGCTCGATGTCGTCTCGGCCGAGCCATCGGATGCGGCTCTGCGTATCACCGTTGCCGGCCCTGATTTCAACGACCCCGATATCGAGACATCCACCGACATCACGGTGCCACTCGGGTCCGCGGGCGCAGGCGCCGTGCGTCTCGATAAAGTCGGATTGCTGCTGCTGATGGAGGATGGGAAGGCCAAGCTTGAGGAGCCTCTGCCCGGATCGCCCTTCGAGAACCTGGGCCGGATCTTCGATTTCTATGCCGATGACCCCGTCGAGGTCGCATCGATCGCGCTGCCGCGCGACCGGATGCCCAAAGAGGTCTTCTATCTGCCGGCGCTCCTCGTCATCGTCGTCGTGATCTTCATTCAACGTCGGCGCACTGCGGCAGCGCTGGCCTGAGCCGGGAAACGCACGACCGAGCCGCGTGCCCATGACGGCACGCCAGGGCCATTTCACGCTGTAGGTCGGGTTAGCCGAAGGCGTAACCCGACATCGGAACGAGGCGCTCATGTCGGATTACGCTGCGCTAATCCGACCTACCCGGGACCGGAGCCATAGCGTGAAATGACCCTGGACGGCACGCCGACCCCATTGCAGGAGTGGGTGATACCTTACTCGCCGGAGGAGGCGGTGCGTCCGATCGGCCGGATCTTGCCGGACGAATGTTCGTGGTTCGAACCGCCGTCGTGACGGGCGAGATACTCGTCGACGGAGCGCGCGATCCCGGTTGCATCCAGTCCCGCATCCGCAAGCATGTCGTCACGGCCGCCGTGCTGGATAAACCGGTCGGGAAGCCCGATCTGCAGCACTCGGCGCGCCACCCCATGAGCTGCGAGACACTCGCTCACCGCGCCCCCGGCCCCGCCGACCGCATTCTCCTCGACCGTCACTAGTAGATCGTGGTCACGGGCGAGCGACAGTACGACGTCTTCGTCCATCGGCTTGACGAAGCGCATGTTGAACACCGTCGCATCGAGCGGCTCCGCCACCTCCATGACGTGATGGAGCAGTGGGCCGAACGAAAGGAATGCGATGCGCGAGCCCCGGCGCCGCTCCTCGGCCTTGCCGATCGGAATCGCGTGCATCCCGCTCTCGACGGGAACGCCGGTGCCGGCGCCCCGAGGGTAGCGGACCGCGCATGGCCCGTCATGGAGGAATCCCGTGTACAGCATCCGTCGTGTCTCGTTCTCGTCGGCCGGTGTCATGACCACGATGTTCGGCAGGCATCGCAGATAGGTCACGTCATACGCGCCGGCGTGCGTGGGCCCGTCGCCGCCGACGACACCCGCGCGGTCGATCGCGAGCATCACCGGGAGATTCTGCAGCACGACGTCGTGGACGACCTGGTCATACGCACGTTGGAGAAACGTCGAGTAGATCGCGACGACGGGCTTCAATCCCTCACAGGCGAGACCCGCGGCGAACGTGACGCTGTGCTGCTCGGCAATCGCGACGTCGAAGTAACGATCCGGGTAAAGCTGCTCGAACCGCTCCATCTTCGACCCCTCGCGCATCGCGGGGGTGATCGCGACGAGCCGCTCGTCCCGCGCCGCCATGTCGCAGAGCCAGTCTCCGAAGACCTGGGAATACGTCGGCCGCGCCGTCGCGGGGGCGGAGCCCGGTACGATCCCGACCACCGGGTCGAATGGAGATCCGATGCCGTGGTATTTCACCGGGTCGGATTCCGCGGGCGCGTAGCCCTTGCCCTTGCGCGTTACGACGTGGAGCAACTGCGGGCCGCCGAGCCGTTTGAGGTTCGTCACGGTGGGGAGGAGGGCGCTCAGATCATGCCCGTCGATCGGCCCGACGTAGTTGAAGCCGAACTCCTCGAAGAGAGCGCCGGGAACGATCAGGCCCTTGACGTGTTCCTCGGCTCGGCGTGCGATCTCCTGCATGGGCGGCATCCGGCTCAAGACTCTCCTGCTGCCCTCCTTGACCGTGGCGTAGAGGCGGCTCGAGAGGAGCTGTGCGAAACGCTTCGTGAGCGCGCCGACGTTCGGTGAGATCGACATCTTGTTGTCGTTGAACACGACGAGCAGGTTGGCTCCGGCGCCCCCGGCGTGATTCAGTGCCTCGAACGCCATGCCGCAGGTGAGGCCTCCGTCGCCGATCACTGCAATGACCTTGCGATCGCTCCCCGTACGCTCCGCCCCGATTGCCATCCCGGCTGCCGCGCCGATGGATGTGCCCGCGTGGCCGACTCCGAACGTGTCGTAGGGACTCTCGCTGCGCTTCGGAAATGGCGATATCCCTCCCCATTTGCGCACCGAGTGCATCTGGTCGCGCCGCCCAGTGAGGATCTTGTGCGGATAGCTCTGATGTCCTACGTCCCAAACGATCCGATCGCGAGGAGTGTCGTATAGATAGTGGAGCGCGATGGTGAGCTCGACTGCGCCGAGACCGGCCGCGAAGTGACCGCCGGATCGGGAGACGCTATCGACGAGATACCGGCGAAGCTCCCGTGCTACGTCGCGTAGCGCCCGCTCGGGCAACTGGCGGAGATCTGCCGGAGAGTCGATCGTCGAGAGCAGGGGATAGCTCGCTTCCAGGCTCATCTTCTCGCTCCAGACTCATTCTCGTGACAAGAGCTGGTTCCATCTGGCCAGTCATTATCGGGAGAGATCACGACGCGGTGCAAGGAAGATCATTGTCCATTGGGATACGAGCCTGAACGGAGGGTGTGATTCCAACGCGATACGCCAGTGAACCGATGACGCTCGCCAACGCTCGCCAGCGCCTTGAACACGACACTTGAATCCAGCATCATCGTTAGCCGCATCCTGGGCCTGCCGGAGTTCAAGAGCCTTCCATGAATTGTCGTGCACTGCGCGGTTGCGGGGGGATCATCGTCAGCGCGACCGTGCTTGTTTTTTCCGGCTGCGCCACGACCGTGACCAGCTCCGGTGATCCGACCGATCCGTGGGAGCCCACGAATCGGGTTTTCTACACGTTCAACGACACGATCGATCGGACCGTGGTGGAGCCCGTCGCCAATCTCTACCTGAAGCTTCCGGACGGGTTGCGTAACAGCATTCACAACTTCTTCGACAACGCGGCATATCCCGGCACCGTGATCAACCAGCTTCTTCAGGGCAAGTTCGAGCGCGCGATGGAGGGCTCCGCTCGATTCGTGTTCAACAGCACGTTGGGCCTTGGCGGCTTGCTCGACGTATCGACGGGATTCGGTCTCAAGAGATACGAAGAGGATTTCGGTCAGACTCTCGCGATATGGGGTATGGAGGAGGGGAGCTACATCCACTATCCGCTACTGGGGTCGAGCTCGGTCCGGGACACGCCGGGGATCATCGTCGGGGCGTTGACCGACGCGTTGACCTATGTCGCCCTGCTTCCCTTGGCGTTGCTGGAGATTGTCGACAAACGAGCGAGCCTCGCGGGGGCGGCGAGACTACGGGACGAATCGGCATTCGATCCATACATCTTCACCCGCGAGGCCTACCACCAGCGACGGATGTTCCTCGTTCACGACGGTAATCTCCCGTTCGATGATTTCGACGAGGACGACGAGGATCTTGAAGAGGCCGTCGCGACGCAATAGCGTACGGCGCGCATGACCGGGGCCGTTCTCCGGTTCCGACCCAACCGATCGAGGGCGAGGCTGGTCAGAGCCAGCCCACAATAGCGCACGCCATGGCTCAGTACGTATACACCATGAATCGCGTCACCAAGGTGGTGGCGCCGAAACGCGAAATCCTCAAGGATATCTCGCTGTCGTTCTTTCCTGGCGCGAAGATTGGGGTGCTCGGTCTGAATGGAGCCGGGAAGTCGTCGTTGTTGCGCATCATGGCGGGGGTGGATCGGGATCATCACGGGGAGGCGCGCGCGCAGCCAGGGATTCGGGTTGGGTTGCTGCCGCAGGAGCCGGAACTCGATCCTGCCAAGGACGTGCGTGGCAACGTGGAAGAAGGCATTGATGACGTCAAGCGACTGCTCGATCGTTTCGACCGGATCAGCGCTCGGTTCGCGGAGGCACTCGATGACGCGGAGATAGGCACGCTCCTTGAAGAGCAGGGCCGGCTCCAGGACGCGATCGAGGCGGCGAATGGATGGGAGATCGACCGGCGGCTCGAGGTTGCGGCAGATGCGTTGCGGCTGCCGCCCTGGAATGCACCGGTCGAGCATCTCTCTGGCGGTGAACGTCGGAGGGTCGCGTTGTGCCGCCTGTTGCTGTCCGCACCGGATATGCTGCTCCTCGACGAACCGACGAATCATCTCGATGCGGACTCCGTTGCCTGGCTCGAGCGCTACCTCGACGAGTTCTCCGGCACCGTGGTCGCGGTGACTCACGATCGGTATTTCCTCGACAACGTCGCGGGCTGGATCCTCGAGCTCGACCGCGGACGCGGTATTCCGTGGAAGGGCAACTATTCGTCGTGGCTCGAGCAGAAGGAGCATCGTCTCGCGCAGGAGGAGCGCGAGGAATCCGCTCACCGGCGCGCCATCAAGGCCGAGCTCGAATGGGTCCGTGCGGGTCCGAAGGGACGACACGCGAAGAGCAGGGCGCGAATGCAGAGATTCGAGGAGCTTGTATCGCGCGATTTTCAGAAGCGTAGCGAGATCAAGCAGATCCACGTACCACCGGGCCCGAGGCTTGGGGATCTCGTAGTCGAGGCGGTGTCGGTGCGGAAGTCGTTCGAAGGCAAGATGCTGATCGACGACCTTAGCTTCAATCTTCCGGCCGGCGGGATCGTTGGGGTGATCGGCGGCAACGGCACCGGCAAGACGACACTGCTCAAGATGATCGCCGGAACCGAATCGCCCGATGCGGGCATGCTTCGCCTCGGGGACACGGTGTCGGTTGCGTACATCGATCAAAGCCGCGATGCACTCGGTAACGAGAACACCGTATGGAAGGAGATCTCCGGCGGCCGCGAAACGATCGTCGTCGGCAGATTCGAGATGCACTCCCGCGTCTACGTCGGACGCTTCAACTTCCGGGGTTCGGACCAGGAGAAGCGCGTCGGTAATCTTTCCGGTGGAGAGCGTAACCGCGTCCATCTCGCCAAGCTGCTCGTCAAGGGTGCAAATCTTCTGCTTCTTGACGAGCCCAACAACGACCTCGACGTCGAGACGCTGCGCGCGCTCGAAGAAGCGTTGCTCGATTTCCCCGGCTGCGCAGTCATCGTGTCCCACGATCGCTGGTTTCTCGATCGGCTCGCGACCCATTTGCTCGCGTTCGAAGGAGATAGTCGAGTCGTGTGGTTCGAGGGCAACTACGCGGATTACGAGGCGGATCGGCGCCGGCGGATCGGCGCCGGCGCCGATCCGCCTCACCGCGCGCGTTTCAAGCGCCTCGATGCCTGAACCGGCCGGCATGCCGCTAGCGGTCGCCGCTTCGTGCGGCGCGTGGACGTTTTCCGTGCCGCGAACATCGGTCCCGGGGAGCTGATTCATGGATCCGACACGTTACGCGCAGGTGCTGGAGGAAGCGGATCTCGTATGGAGCGAGGCCGATGTGGATGCCGCGTATACGAGGCTCGCACACGAGATCTCGAATGTGCTCGGCACAAGCAGCCCACTGATTATCCCCGTGATGATGGGCGGTATGGTGCCGGCGTCGCGGATCGTGTCGCAGCTCGAGTTTCCCGTCGAGATCGACTATGTCCATGCGACCCGTTATCGGGGCGACGTGCGAGGCCGGACCCTCGAATGGATCGCGCATCCGTCGAGTGACTTCAAGGGTCGGAGCGTGCTCGTCGTCGACGACATCCTCGACGAAGGCATCACCCTGGCGGCGATCATCGCGCACTGCCGCGAGCTCGGCGCGCGCGAGATCTACTGCGCGGTGCTCGTCGACAAGCAGCTTGGGCGACCCCGCGTATTCGCCCGCGCGGACTTCACCGGACTCGAGGTGGACGATCGGTACGTATTCGGCTGCGGGATGGATTACCAGGGTTATTTTCGCAATCTCCCCGCGATCTACGCGCTCAATCCTTCATGAACGATCTGGCGATCATCGGGGGAACGGGCCTCACGGCACTCGACGGGCTGGAGATCCTGTGCCAAGAGTCGGTCGACACGCCGTGGGGCGAGCCCTCGGCCCCGTTGAGCCGTGGCCGGCTGGAGGGTGTCGAGATCACCTTCCTTGCGCGCCACGGCGTGCCGCATGCTATTGCGCCCCATCGGGTGAACTACCGTGCCAACATCTGGGCGCTGCACCATGCAGGAATACGGCGGATCACTGCCGTGGCGGCAGCAGGGGGTATCCGCCCCGACCTCGACAAGGGCGCGATCGTGATACCCGATCAGATCGTCGACTACACGTGGTCCCGGGGGCACACGTTCTTTGAGGACAGTCTCGACGATGTCGTGCACGTCGACTTTACATCCCCGTATTGCGAGCGCCTGCGTACCGGGCTGCTCGACGCAGCGCGACGTGTCGGGATCGATGCGGTTGATGGCGGCACGTACGCGGCGACGCAAGGGCCGCGGCTCGAATCGGCGGCCGAGATCGATCGTCTCGAGCGCGACGGGTGCGATGTCGTCGGCATGACGGGAATGCCGGAAGCGGCCCTGGCACGCGAGCTCGGGATGAGCTACGCACACTGCGTAGTGGTGTCGAACCGCGCGGCGGGCAGGAGCACGGAGGCTCTCACCATGGAGATGATTCGGGTGAACCTGGAATCGGGGGTTGCGAAAGTGCGGAGACTGCTCGGCGGATTCGTAACCGGCGGCTGATGGCGAAGAGAGCCAAGGGAGGCGTCCGCCGTCCTTGGGCAACTCGGGTGAAGGCAGTTGCGATTCGCCTCCGACCCACTCGACAGATCTGCACCGTATCGGACGATTTGAACGCATGAGCGGAATTGAAGAGCTAATCGGCATCATGGCGCGGTTGCGCGATCCCGAGCGCGGTTGTCCGTGGGATCGTGTGCAGACGTTTCACACCATCGCACCGTATACGATCGAGGAAGCCTACGAGGTCGCCGATGCGATCGAGCGAGAGAATCTCGCCGATCTCGTGGACGAGCTCGGCGATCTGCTTTTTCAAATCGTGTTTTACGCGCAGATCGCGCGCGAATCAGGTGCCTTCGGTTTCGACGACGTCGTCGATGCGATCTCCGGCAAGATGATTCGCCGTCACCCGCACGTTTTCGGCGATGTGGATACTTCGAGCCTGGCCGAGCAGTCGATGTGGTGGGAAGAGATGAAGGCTGTCGAGCGTACCGAGGGCGGAGGCAAGGAGAGCCTTCTCGACGATATCCCCATCGCGCTACCGGCTCTGACCCGCGCCGTCAAGCTGCAGCGCAGGGCTGCGCGCTGCGGGTTCGACTGGCCGAATTCCGATGAGGTATTCGACAAGATCTCGGAAGAGTTGGGCGAGCTGAGGGAGGCGGTGCGCTCTGGCGATCAGCCGGACATCGACGAGGAGCTCGGAGACCTGCTGTTTACCGTCGCCAATCTCGCTCGCCATCTCGGTGCCGACCCCGAATCCTCCGCACGAGCCGCCAACAAGAAGTTCGAGCGCCGTTTTCGCGAGCTCGAACGCCGGACCGACGCCGGCGGCACTTCGGCCGAAACGCTCGATCTGGCAGAGCTCGATAGAATCTGGTCGGAGATCAAGGCGCAGGAGGAATGACCGCGGCGTCCAATGAAACGCGGAATCGGTATCGGAAACGCGAGATCAAGAGTGAGGTTCGAGCGCCGATTTCGCGAGTCCGAACGCCAAGCCGACGCTGGCGGCGCTCCAGCCGAGGCGCTCGACTCGGCTGTTCTCGATAAAGTCCGGCCGGAAATCATATCCCACGAGGAAGGGGTTGCTTCTTTCAATGAGGCGCCGTCACGGTATCAGTAACAGCGGTGAGCAGCACTCGGGGTCATATCCCCTGGAGATTCAGCCGCACGCGACTTCGCGCTCCTTGTCTCGCTCGATGAGTGCGTAGGCAGAATGATTGTGAATCGACTCGAAATTCTCGGCCTCGACCACGTAGCCGATAATCCGATCCTCGTCGTTCAGCCGTCGTGCGACATCGCGCACCATGTCTTCGACGAACTTCGGATTCTCGTACGCCCGTTCGGTGACGTACTTCTCGTCAGGCCGCTTGAGCAGCCCGAACAGCTCGCATGAGGCTTCGGATTCGACGATGTCAATCAGCTCCTCGATCCAGAGCCAGGCGCGGGTCGTCGCCCGCACCGTGACGTGCGAGCGCTGATTGTGGGCTCCGTACTCCGAGATCTGCTTGGAGCAGGGACACAAGCTGGTCACCGGCACCACCACGTGTACCTCTATTCGTGGCGATCCGGACGTGATCCGGCCCACCAGCGTCACCTCGTAGTCCATGAGGCTCTTCACCCCGGTGACCGGAGACGCCTTGCGCACGAAGTACGGGAACGTCATCTCGATGTGTCCGGCGTCGGCTTCGAGCAACATGGTCATCTCGGTGAGCATGTCACGGAAGGACTTGACGGTGATCTCATACTCGTGATTGTTCAGGATCGCCACGAAGCGCGACATGTGGGTCCCCTTGAAGTTGTGGGGAAGCTCCACATACATATTGAAGGTCGCGACGGTGTGCTGCTCACTCTGAGAACGGTCTCTGATGCGCACCGGGTGGCGGATCCCCTTGATCCCGACTTTGTCGATCGCGATGTTGCGCGTATCCGGGCTCCCCTGAACATCGGGAATCTCCGTCGCCGGTCTCGGAGCATCCATGGCAACCACATTCGTAGTCATTCCCATCGTGCCTCGTGTCATCGCGCATCATGCAGGCGCAGATAATTTCCGACTATTTTACTCAGGAATTCCTCGCCGCACCAGAAACGTTGCCAACAGAAACGTTGAAACAGAGGCGCTCGGTCACCGATCAGTATGCCGGATGGGGGATTCCGTGCCGCGGACGGCCTGCGCAGTGACGGGGACGCGGGGATGAGTCGAGGCCCACCGTGCTCGAACCGAGCACTTGCCGGATACTCAGCTCACCCGGTTCACGATGAATTCGGAGAGAGCGCGCAAGAAGTCGGCATCGCGACCGAACGACGCAAGCCTCTCCGATGCTCGCTCATGCAATGCACGCGCGTGGGCCTTGGATGCATCGAGTCCGAGTATCGCAGGGTAGGTCGGTTTGTTGAGTTCGACGTCCGCCCCCTGCTTCTTCCCGAGCGTCTCGGTCTCGCTTTCGATGTCCAGCACGTCATCGCGAATCTGGAAGGCCAAGCCGATGCAACGCGCATAGTCGTCGAGTCGGTCGAGAATCTCCGGGTCACGCGCCCCGGCGCTCAGAGCGCCGAGGCGCACACTCGCCCGGATGAGAGCGCCGGTCTTGTGCAGATGCATACACTCGAGCTGCTCGAATGTCAGCGTCCGCCCAACCGATTCGAGATCGACAGCCTGCCCGCCGGCCATTCCACGCGAGCCGCTCGCCTGCGCCAGGGTGCGCACCAGCTCTCCCGCATCGGGCACCGGAGCGCACGCCAGGGTTTCGAACGCGAGTGCTTGCAGAGCATCGCCCGCAAGAAGAGCGGTCGCCTCGCCGAACGCCCGATGGCAGGTCGGAACGCCGCGACGGAGATCGTCGTCATCCATCGACGGCAGATCGTCGTGCACGAGCGAATACGCGTGGATGAACTCGACCGCGCACGCCGGTGGCTCAAGGCGCTCGGTATCCGCGTGCAGCGCCTCGCCGGTGGCGATGACCAGGATTGCGCGGATGCGCTTACCGCCGTTGAGCACCGCGTATCGCATCGCTTCGTGCAGCCGCCACGGTGGTTGCGACGCCGGCGGCAGCGCGCGCTCGAGAATTGCATGGACGCGCTCTCGGTAGTCGGGGAGCCGTTCGATGAACGGGACCGAGTCAGTCATCCGCAACGGGGCCCTCGACGGCATCCGTCCTCACCGGCGGGGGCTCGGAGTCCGCGAGTGTCTGGATGCGCTGTTCAGCGTCATCGAGCGCCTTCTGGCACCGGCGGGTCAGGTCCATTCCGCGCTCGAAGAGCTTCAATGACTCTTCAAGACTCGGCTCGCCGTCCTCCATCCGCTCGACGATCGTTTCGAGCTCTTCCAATGCATCTTCGAAGGCGGGCGGCTCTTTCGGTTTCCCCACGGGGTGGCCTCGTGGCGTGCAATGCGATGAAGCTACAGCAGCGTCTCGCCGGCGGTCAATCCGGCGCGAATCGGGGTAACGGCCCAGTGTGCCAGCGCCGGATCGGCGATCCTGCGCCGCGGATGACCTGCGCAATGACGGGGCCTCGGTGACAGGTCAAGACCTGCCGCGCTCAAACTGAGCCATTACCCGAATCGGAAACAGATGTGGTTCATCGAAACACCACAGGGTCCTTTCACGCTGCGGCGCCAGACGGATGTCGAAGGCCCGAATGACGATATCTGAGCGAAATAATGCTGATCTCGTGCGTCCGATGACCCGGACAGGGGCGACGCATGCGTCGCCCCTACGGTCTCCCGCCCACGTGAATGGAGGTACGACCAGCGTGAAACGGTCCTGGAAACACCATGGCGCAAACACCATGGCGCACATTGACACCCTGTCGACCCGGCGGTAGTCTCCTCGCGGTCTTAGAACGAGTCTAAATCATGCACGCGGGGCGACATCTCGCCCTGCATATCATCCGAAGCCATCAGACGCAGGGAACCATTCATGGAACTCAAAGGGAGCAGGACCGAGAAGAACCTCAAAGACGCATTCGCCGGTGAGTCGCAGGCGAACCGGCGTTATCTGTACTTCGCTCGGAAGGCGGATGTCGAGGGTTTCAACGACGTATCCGCCGTCTTCCGTTCGACCGCCGAGGGAGAGACCGGGCATGCCCACGGCCACCTCGAGTACCTCGAAGCGGTCGGTGACCCGGCGACCGGTCTCGCAATCGGCGCCACGTCCGATAATCTCAAGGCAGCGATTGCCGGCGAGACGCATGAGTACACCGATATGTATCCGGGCATGGCGAAAGCCGCGCGCGACGAGGGATTCGACGAGATTGCGGACTGGTTCGAGACTCTCGCGAAGGCCGAACGCTCGCACGCGAATCGCTTTCAAAAGGCCCTCGACAACCTCGACGCCTGAAACGACCGTACCGAATGACGCGGTATCGGCGCTTCAATCCGGTTCCCCCTTCTCAGTCAAGGTGACAGGGCAGACATGGGATGTGGGACAAGGGGAGTGTGAGCAAAGCCGCCGCACTGTGACGCACATTTGCGAACACGTATCTGATCATCCGTTCGGCGGGCTGCATCGTGCGATGCGGCCCGTCTTGTTCTCTCACCACTCATCTCGCGCTCGGGCATTCGATTGGCTGGTGCGCCGGCATCTCCAACATGGCCACGACCGACACTGATCGTCAGGAAGGAAGTCTCGAGGCGCCGCAGCGTCATCCGCTCGACTGGAAGAGCCCGGAATTCCATGACGAGTCCGCTCTGTTCGCAGAGCTCGAGCGGGTGTACGACATCTGTCACGGCTGTCGCCGATGCTTCAATCTCTGCCATGCCTTTCCAACCCTGTTCGACCTCATTGATGAATCCGAATCCATGGAGTTGGACGGCGTCGCGAAGGCGGACTACTGGAAGGTCGTCGATCACTGTTATCTCTGCGACATGTGCTTCATGACAAAATGCCCGTACGTCCCGCCGCACGAGTGGAACGTGGACTTTCCGCATCTGATGCTGCGGGCCAAGGCGGTGAAGCATCGCCAGCAGGGAGCGGGATTTCGTAATCGGACACTGAGCTCGACCGACGCCGTCGGGACCCTCGCGGCGAAACCTGTCGTCGCCTCGCTCGTCAACGCCGCGAATGCATCGAAGCCGGCAAGGGTAGCGCTCGAGACGGTGTTCGGCGTGCACCGGGACGCACGGCTGCCGCCATATGCGTCGCACCCTCTTCGAAACCGGCTGCGGTCGCGGGCGCCGTCCCGCGCGGAAGCAGTCGCAACGCAAGAGACACGCGGCAGGGTGGCACTGTTCGCGACCTGCTACGCGAACTACAACGAGCCCGATGTCGGGGAGGACATCGTGCGCGTATTCGAGCACAACGCGATCCCCGTCACCACCGCGACGCGTGAGCGGTGCTGCGGGATGCCCAAGCTCGAGCTCGGCGATCTCGACGCCGTCGCACGGGCAAAGGAGGTCAATATCCCCGAGCTGGCTCGCCTCGTGGATGACGGCTGGGACCTCGTCGCTCCGATCCCATCGTGCGTGCTGATGTTCAAGCAGGAGCTGCCGCTCCTGTTCCCCGGCGACTCCGAGGTCGAGAAGGTGCGCGCCGCGTTCTTCGATCCCTTCGAGTACCTCATGCTGCGCCATCGCGCCGGCAGGCTGAACACCGATTTCAAGTCGAGGCTGGGGAGGGTCGCCTATCATGCTGCCTGCCATCAGAGGGTGCAGAACATCGGCATGAAGACTCGCGATGTGCTCGCGCTCGTCCCGGAGACCGAGATCACGGTCATCGAACGATGCTCCGGCCACGACGGCACGTATGCAGTGAAGAAGGAGTTCCACGAGATCGCGACCAGGATTGCGCGGCCGGTCGCGCGCAAGGTGGCCGAGTCGAAGGCCGACTACTACACGAGCGACTGCATCATGGCCGCCCATCACATTGGGAATACCCTGGGTGACGGCTCCACCCCCGTCGCACCCATGTCTCTGCTGCGCAAGGCGTACGGGATCTGAACCATGGACAAGCTCAGCCGCACCGACCTGTTCGGCCTCGAGCAGTATCACGAGGTCCGCGCGGAGTTCCGTGCCCGCGTGTTCGCCCACAAGCGGCTCCGGCAGGCGTTTGTCGGACCGAATGCCACGCTGTATTTCGAGGATCGGCTGACCATCCAGTATCAGGTCCAGGAGATGCTGCGGGTGGAGCGGATCTTCGAAGCCGATGCGATCGAGGAAGAGCTGGCCGTTTACAATCCGCTCATTCCCGATGGCGCCAACCTCAAGGCGACATTCATGCTTGAGTACACGGACCCGGACGAGCGGCGGCGCATGCTCGGCAGGCTCCTCGGGATCGAAGACCGCGTGTGGATGGAGATCGGCGGGGAGCGCGTCTTCGCGGTGGCCGACGAAGATCTCGATCGCGCGACCGATGACAAGACCTCCGCGGTCCATTTTCTGCGATTCGAGCTCCCGGACCGGATGTGCAATGCTCTCGGCAACGGAGCGGATATGCGTTTCGGTATCGATCATGACGAGTATCGTCACGAGTGCACACTTGCCGCGGAGTCGCGCGCCGCGCTGGTCGCGGACCTCGGCTGAGACCCGGCTGCACCGGGCGCGCTTGTACGCACTCGTTCATCCCGATTAGGATCACATGACCGAAGACGACCTTCGGATAATCAAGAAAGCACCTCCCGCACGGCGTTCGAACGGATTCACCAGGCCCGACTGCCGCGACCGGCAGTCGGAGACGATTGGGTTCGATGCCACGATTGAAACGCTCCAGCTCGCGTGCTCGTCTCGGTATCCGATGCACGTTCACGGCGCTGCCTGCGTTCGGGAGAGGCGCAGCATGTTCACGACCGCAGCGGTCGAACGTCGGCTGGCACTGCGCCCCATTTTCCTGTGATCGCGAGCCCGGGCCGATGAGCGGGTGCCGGCCGCAACGCGACGTGTTCTCCGCACAGCGATGAACGCCACGTATGACGCTGCCTCGATCGAGGTGCTGGTGGGGCTCGATCCGGTCCGCAAACGCCCGGGTATGTATACCGACACCACGCGCCCGAATCATCTCGCGCAGGAAGTCATCGACAACAGTGTCGACGAGGCGATCGCCGAGCAGGCGAGTCATCTCTCGGTCATCGCCCACGAGGATGACTCACTCACGGTCAGCGATGACGGGCGCGGGATGCCCGTCGACATCCACCCCGAGGAAGGCATCCCCGGTGTCGAGCTCATCCTCACCCGGCTCCACGCCGGCGGCAAGTTCTCGCCGGGGAGCTACCGGTTCTCGGGCGGGCTTCACGGGGTCGGCGTATCCGTCGTCAACGCGCTGTCGCGTCGGCTCGAGGTCCGCGTGAAACGCGAGGGCAACGAGTATGTGATGGCGTTCGAAGGCGGTGAAAAGGTGGTCGAGCTTGCCGTGATCGGCCCGGTCGGGCGCCGGAACACGGGAACGGCGATTCGCTTCTGGCCGGATTCGCGGTACTTCGACTCGCCGAAATTCTCCATGCCACGACTCCTCCATACGTTACGAGCCAAGGCGGTACTCTGCCCGGGGCTGCGGGTTTCGTTCGAGGACGAGGCGACGGGCCAGCAAGTCCGATGGCATTACGAGGACGGTCTGAGCGCCTATCTCCGCGATGCGCTCGAAGTCGCCGACATCGTCCCCGAAACACCGTTCATCGGAAGCCTCGAAGGCAATTCGGAGGCGGTGGACTGGGCAGCGGTGTGGCTGCCCGAGGGAGGAGATGGGCCCGTCGAGAGCTACGTCAACCTGATTCCCACGACCCTTGGAGGCACCCACGTCAACGGCTTCCGGGCCGGTCTTCTCGAGGCGGTACGCGAGTACTGCGAGTTCCGCAACCTGCTGCCGCGCGGGGTGAAGCTCGCACCCGAGGACGTCTGGGACCGCTGCCGATACGTGCTGTCGGTAAAGATGAGCGAGCCGCAGTTCACGGGGCAGACCAAGGATCGGCTCTCGTCGAGAGAATGTGCGGCGTTCGTCTCCGGAGTCGTGAAAAATGCGTTCAGCCTGTGGTTGGGACAGCATCCGGACGCGGGGGATCGTATCGCCGAGATCGCGATCGCCAGCGCCCAGCACCGCATGCGCGCGGCGAAGCAGGTCGTGCGCAAGAAGGTCACGTCCGGCCCCGCCCTTCCCGGCAAGCTCGCCGACTGCGCGTCTCAGGATCTCGCGCGCACAGAGCTTTTTCTTGTCGAGGGCGATTCCGCCGGGGGCTCGGCCAAGCAGGCCCGCGACCGCGAGTTCCAGGCGGTCATGCCGCTGCGGGGCAAGATCCTCAATACCTGGGAGGTCGAGTCCGGCCAAGTGCTTTCCTCGCAGGAGGTGCACGATATCGCCATCGCGATCGGGGTCGATCCCGGCTCCGGCGACCTGAGCGGGCTGCGCTACGGAAAGGTCTGTATCCTCGCCGACGCGGATTCGGACGGAGCGCACATCGCGACCTTGCTCTGCGCGTTGTTCCTGCGCCACTTCCGGTCATTGGTGATGGACAACCGGATCCACGTCGCGATGCCGCCGCTGTATCGGATCGACGCCGGCAAGGACGTGTTCTATGCCCTCGATGACGACGAGAAGAAGGGCATTCTCGATCGGATCACCGCGGAGAAGCTCAAGGGCAGGGTCAACGTGCAGCGCTTCAAGGGCTTGGGGGAGATGAACCCGCTGCAGCTTCGTGAAACCACCATCGCCCCGGAGACGCGGCGTCTCATCCGGCTCACCGTGGCGCCCGGCGACGACACCGACGAGATGATCGACCTGCTGCTCGCGAAAAAACGCGCGTCCGATCGCCGCAGTTGGCTCGAGCGCAACGGAAGTCTCGCCGAGCTCTGAGCCGCCGCATACGCCAGCCCAATCGAACCTTCTTCGGCCATCGACGAAATGCAATCCACCCTGTCTTTCGAGTTCGACGACGTCGAACGGCGTCCGCTGAAGGAGTTCGCCGAGAAGGCGTACCTCGACTACTCGATGTACGTGATTCTCGATCGCGCTTTGCCCCACGTTGGCGATGGCTTGAAGCCCGTACAGAGGCGCATCGTCTACGCGATGTCGGAGCTGGGCTTGAGCGGCGGTGCCAAGTTCAAGAAGTCCGCGCGCACCGTCGGCGACGTGCTCGGCAAGTTCCATCCGCACGGAGACAGCGCCTGCTACGAGGCGATGGTGCTGCTCGCGCAGCCGTTCGCGTCGCGGTATCCGCTCATCGACGGGCAGGGCAACTGGGGGACAGCGGACGAGCCGAAGTCGTTCGCGGCGATGCGCTACACCGAGGCGAGGCTCACCAGGTTCGCGGAGATCCTCCTGCGGGAGCTGCGCGACGGCACCGTCGACTGGATATCGAACTTCGACGGTACGCTCGACGAGCCGGTGCTGCTCCCGGCCCGGCTCCCGCATGTCCTGTTGAACGGAGCGGCGGGGATCGCAGTGGGCATGGCGACCGACGTTCCCCCGCACAACGTACACGAGATCGCCGGCGCCTGCGTTCGGCTCCTCGATGAGCCGGAGGCGTCGGTCGCGGACCTGTGCGAGCACGTCCGCGGTCCGGACTTCCCGACCGACGCCGAGATCGTCACCTCGCGCGAGGATCTCGTCGCGATGTACGAGAGCGGAGCGGGAAGTGTGCGGATGCGTGCGCGCTTCGAGCGCGACGACGGCGCGATCGTGGTGACCGCTCTCCCATACCAGGTCTCGGGCTCGAAGGTGCTGGAGCAGATCGCGCAGCAGATGCTCGCGAAGAAGCTGCCGATGGTGGAGGACCTGCGTGACGAGTCCGACCACGAGAATCCGACACGGCTCGTCATCGTCCCCAGGTCGAATCGCATCGACGTCGATCGACTCATGTCGCATCTGTTCGCGACGACGGATCTGGAGCGGACCTATCGGGTCAACATGACCGTGGTCGGGCTCGACAATTCCCCGAGGCAGGCGAATCTGAAGTCGATCCTGAGCGAGTGGCTGGAATATCGAATCGCTACCGTGCGGCGGCGGATCGAGCATCGTCTCGATCGCGTCAACGACCGCCTGCACGTTCTCGATGGTCTGCTCGTCGCATTCCTCAACATCGACGAGGTCATCGCGATCATCCGCGAGGAAGAGCACCCGAGGCAGGCGCTGATGAGCCGGTTCGGGCTCACCGATGTCCAGGCCGAGGCGATCCTCAATCTGAGGCTTCGCAACCTTGCAAGGCTCGAGGAGGTGAAGATCCGGGCCGAGCAGTCGGAGCTTTCGGCTGAAGGGAAAGCACTGGAGGAACTCCTCGAGAGCAGGCGACGGATCGCCGGACTCGTCCGGGAAGAGCTCATCGAGGATGCCGAGCGCTACGGCGACGAGCGCCGCTCACCGCTCGTCGACCGTGATGCTGCGCAGGCGCTCGGAGAAACGGACCTCGCGCCGGTCGAACCGATCACCGTGGTGCTCTCCGAACGAGGCTGGGTGCGCGCTGCGAAGGGGCACGAGATCGATCCCCGGGGCCTGAGCTATCGGTCCGGCGACGGCTACAGGGCGATGGCCCGGGGCCGCAGCAACCAGCTCGCGGTGTTTCTCGACTCGACCGGCCGCGTGTACTGCGTCCCCTCGCATATCCTCGCATCCGCGCGCGGCCAGGGCGAGCCGCTTGCGGGACGCATCAATCCTCCCGATGGCGCAACCTTCGAAGGAGTCATGATCGGACCGGCCGATCAACGCTACGTAGTCGCGACCGATGCGGGTTACGGATTCATCGTACGTCTCGAGGATCTCTGGTCGCGCAATCGCGCGGGCAAGGCATGCATCTCGCTCGGTCAGAGTGCAAAGTTGCTCGTCCCGCGCCCGATGTTCGATCCACCGGCCGGGCAGCTCGCCGCGGTATCCAGCGCAGGAAGGCTACTCGTCCATCCGCTCGCGGAACTCCCGCGCCTCGCCAGGGGCAAAGGCGTGAAGATCATCCAGATACCGCCGGCGAAAGCCCGGAATCGAGAGGAGTTCGTCGTCGATATCGAGGTCGTGCCCGCCGGCGCCTCGCTCACCGTCCACGCCGGCAAGCGGCACATCACCCTCAAGCCGGCCGATCTCGTGCACTATGCGCTCGGGCGCGGGCGTGTGGGAAGGATGTTGCCGCGAGGGCTACAGAGAGCGGACCGACTTGAGATCCGCGAAGCCTGAACAAACATCCGAGGAAACCGATCCATGCCGAACGTCAGCACCAACGAATTCCGGGCAGGGTTGAAGATCATCATCGACGAAGGCCCATGTACTATCATCGAGAACGAATTCGTCAAGCCGGGCAAGGGTCAGGCCTTCGTTCGCACCCGGTTTCGGAATCTCAAGAACGGAAGGGTCATCGAGCGGACGTTCAGATCGGGAGAGTCGGTGGAGGCGGCTGATGTTCTGGAGGTGCCTCTGCAATACATCTACAGCGACGGCGACATGTTTTATTTCATGGACGAGCAGACGTTCGAGCAGCACGCGGCGTCCCCCGAGGCCGTCGCCGGCGCCGTGCACTGGCTCAAGGAGCAGGACGTGTGCACGATCACACTATGGAACGGCACGCCGATCGCCGTCACGCCACCGAACTTCGTGACGCTGGAAATCACCGAGACCGAGCCGGGCGTGCGCGGCGATACCGCTAGCGGTGCCACCAAGCCCGCGACCGTCGAGACCGGAACGGTCATCAAAATCCCGCTGTTCGTGGAGCAGGGCGAGTTCGTCAGGATCGACACCCGCACCGGCGAGTATGTCTCACGCGCCAAGGACTGAACGCATTGGTCTCGCCGCCACGTCGTGACGCGCGTGCGTGAACAGACATCCGGTTCGGCGCCGGACTTGGCGGGTCCATGTGGCGACTGGCGTCCGAGTGCGGGCATCGAAGCGCTCCGCCTCCGGGCCCGGCTCCTGCGCGCGGCCCGCGCGTACTTCGACGATCAGGGGGTCATGGAGGTGGAGACGCCGGCCCTGTGCTCGACCACGGTGACCGATCCGTCGATCGAGAGTCTAGGGGTCTGCGATCGAACGGGCCGCGGCTGGTACCTGCAGTCATCGCCGGAGTTCGCGATGAAACGACTGCTCGCGGCGGGAAGCGGATCGATCTTTCAGATCACCCACGCATTCCGAGACGGCGAGCGCGGCCGGCACCACAATCTGGAGTTCTCGATTCTCGAATGGTATCGGGTCGATTTCGACCATCATCGCCTCATCGACGACGTCGATGCGCTGCTCGATCGGCTTCTCGGCCCCTGGCCGTCCTTGCGCGTGACGTTCCGGGAGGCATTCACGCGTCATGTCAACGTGGACCCGTTCGTCGCGACGATGACGGAGCTTCACGACGCCTGCGAATCACATGGATTCGCGAGTCGCGCGGCGGTCGCGACCCGCGACGAATGTCTCGACTACCTCCTCGCCGGCGTGGTGCAACCTGCGCTCGGTCCGGGCCGCGTCTACCTGCTCGATTTCCCCGCATCCCATGCGGCGCTCGCGCGGATTCGGACGGGGTCACCGGACGTTGCCGAGCGGTTCGAGCTGTACATCGATGGAGTCGAGGTCGCCAACGGCTATCACGAGCTACGGGATGCCGCCGAGCTGCACAGGCGAATGCGGCGCGACATCGAGTTGCGGCGCAAGGCAGAACGGCTGGCGCCGGCGGTGGATGAGCGGCTGCTCGCCGCCCACGAGGCGGGGCTTCCGGCTTGCGCGGGGGTTGCGGTGGGTTTCGATCGGCTCGTCATGCTCGCCGGCCGTTACCGGGCGCTGCGCGAGGTGCTGGCGTTCCCGGAGGATGCAGCGTGACCACGCGAACGAAACTCTACGCAGTCGGCCTTGTCGAACCGGATGGCGATCCGGCCGGAACCTCCAATGAACGGTGGTACTCGGCTGTGGCCGGAGCCTGGAAGTATGATGACCATGCGAAGAACGCTTTCCTGCGGCGGGGAACTCGACAGATTTACAGCTCAGCGCCGCCCGCCGAGGGCAATTGTCCGGCAATCGATGCGAGACGCCGGCCCGCCCACCGGGGCGGAGCTTGGAGCCATGGATCGGCGTGATGTCCGACAATGTTTCAGATCGCGAACTCGTCGAGCGGGTGCAGCGGGGAGAACGCAAGGCATTCGACCTGCTGATGCTCAAGTATCAGCACCGGATCGCCAAGCTCATCGCTCGCTATGTCCAGGAGCCGGCCGAAATTCTCGACGTCGCGCAAGAAGCGTTCATGAAGGCATACCGTGCGATTCCGAGATTTCGCGGCGACAGCGCGTTCTATACGTGGATGTATCGGATTGCGATCAATACCGCGAAGAACCATCTGGCCGCCCAGGCGCGCCGCCCGCGAGAATCCGGAGTCGACGTGACGGATGCCGAGCAATTCGACGGCGTCGCCGAATTGAAAGAGTACGCGACCCCGGAAGGGCTCGCACTCACCGAAGAGATACAGCAGACCGTGATCGCCGCCATCGAGGCTTTGCCGCAGGACCTCAAGGTTGCAATCTCGCTGCGAGAGCTCGAAGGGTTGAGCTATGAGGACATAGCGCGCGTGATGGAATGTCCCATAGGTACCGTCCGATCGAGAATCTTCCGCGCCCGCGAGGCGATTAACGCACGGCTCGAGCCGCTGCTCGACTGAGGTCGAACGACCGTGAAAGAACCCAATCCGAACGAACAGATCTCCGCATTCGTCGACGGTGAGCTCCAGGGCCTGGCGCGACACCGGGCCGTGGATGCGCTGTATGGAAGCTCGGAGCTTCGCCGCGCATGGGCGCAGTTTCATCTCATCGGAGACACCGTACGCAAGATCGGTCCCGTTCCCGGTGCCGATTCCATCGCCGGGAAGGTGAGCGAGGCGCTCTCCGGCGAGCAGATCGTTCCCTTCAAACCGTCCCGCCGGCGCCCGGGAATCGCGCCGCTTTCCGGATTGGCGCTTGCCGCGTCGGTCTCAGCCATTGCGATCCTCGGCATCCGCAGCCTCGATGACGGCGGCGTGCGGTCTCCGCCGGCCGTCGGCGCAGCGCGCCACGAAATAGCGGCGGCGAGCTCCGCCCTGTCCACTCCGGATCCGGCGGCGTCGTACACTGCGACCACCGCGGCGCAGAGCGCCCACCCCGAGGCAGCCCGCTTGCAGTGGAGCGATGTCGCACCGGATGCCGAGGCCCGTCTCAACGCCTATCTGGTCAATCACAACGAGTACGCCGGCCACGGCGTGCGCGGCGTGCTGTCTTACGTGCGCATCGTCGGCTACCAATCCGTCGCAGGGGACTACCGCTGAACGTCGCTGCGAAACTTGCGCGAAATCCGCCGCGCCGGCTCCGGCCAGGGGTCGTGCGCTTGGCGGGCGCCACGCTGCTCGCGACGCTGACCGCGGGGGCCACCGCGCCACACGCGGCCGACGAGTGGGGAGATGTTCGCGGCTTGCTCGATCGGATGGTGCGCGCGTCCCGCTCGCTCGACTACGTCGGTACGTTCGTCTATCGCAACGGCTCGATGATTCAGTCGATGAAGATCATCCACCGGGCAGACACGGACGGGAGCCGGGAGCGGCTTGTCGCTCTCTCCGGCGCGGCTCGCGAGGTCATCCGCGACGGACGGCGGGTCACCTGCATCCTTCCCGACGATCGCATCGTAGTCATCACCAAGCGGCGGCCGGGCCGCCTGTACCCTTCGACCGTGTTCGATCCGGAGATCGCGATCGGTTCGGACGTCGCCGAGTTCTATTCCCTGTCGATTGACGGGGTCGAGCGAGTCGCGGACCGGGAAGCGGACGTGATCGATGTCCGGCCGAAGGATCGCTACCGGTACGGATTCCGGCTTGCCGTCGATCGCCAGACCGGGCTATTGCTGAAGTCGGAGCTGCTTGATGACGGCAGGACGGCCGTCGAGCAGATTGTCTACACACATCTCGAGCTGCCCGATTCGATCCCCGACGAGGCCCTGGAGCCGCGGATCTCCGATACCGGATTCAGGCGATACGAGACTGTCGTCCCGGCCGGCGCCGGAGGCGGCTCGACGGCGCGGACACAGGAGTGGACGATCGGCTGGCTGCCCGCGGGCTTCCGGATGACGGACGAGTCCTATGATCCTATCCAGCCCGGTCACGACCCCGTGGATCATCGTGTCTACAGCGACGGGCTCGCATCGCTGTCGATCTTCATCGAACGAGGGCTCGACGCGGGCGACCGGCTCGAAGGGCGCACCTCGGTCGGTGCGGTCAATGCGTTCAGCCGCATCGTCGACGAGTTCCAGCTCAGTGTCGTCGGCGAGGTGCCCAGGATCACGGTCGAGACGGTAGCGGCGTCTATCGTGAAACGATGAGTCAGATTGAGAGGGGGAGCACCAATTACCGATGTATCATTCAACCATCACGCAGCCGCGAATCAATGAGACCGAAGTGAAGCCGTCACGAACACTCGCGTTGATCGCCATGTTCATGTTGTCCATTGCGGTGGCATGCGTCGCCACCGGACCGACACTCGCGCGCTCCCTCCCCGATTTCACAGAGCTTGTCGAACGCAATCGGGCTGCTGTCGTCAATATCAGCACGACGCAACGCCGTACGGCTCCTGCCGATCGGCCGCGAATGCCCAAGGGCTTCGAGATCCCCGATCTGCCAGAGGACAGCCCATTCCACGAGTTCTTCCGGCGATTCTTCGGGGAAGGGGAGATCGAGGAGTTCGATGCCCAGTCCCTCGGGTCGGGATTCATCATCTCGCAGGACGGATTCATCATCTCGAACAATCACGTGGTGCGAAACGCCGACGAGGTCATCGTGCGGTTGAGCGACCGCCGGGAATACAAGGCCAAAGTCGTCGGAACCGACGAGCGTAGCGATGTCGCCCTTCTCAAGATCGACGCCGACGGGCTGCCGGCGGTTCGTCTTGGGACCGGCTACGAGCTGAAGGTCGGCGAATGGGTTCTCGCGATAGGCTCTCCGTTCGGGTTCGATCACTCTGTTACGGCGGGCATCGTATCCGCCAAGGGCCGAAGCCTTCCCCGCGAAAACTACGTTCCGTTCATTCAGACCGACGTCGCAATCAATCCCGGAAACTCCGGTGGTCCGCTGTTCAATTTGCAGGGCGAAGTCGTCGGTGTGAACTCCCAGATCTTCAGCCGTACTGGTGGATTCATGGGCCTCTCGTTCGCGATCCCTATCGACGTCGCGATGGACGTTGCGGATCAGTTGCGCGACAAGGGTCGTGTTTCAAGAGGATGGCTCGGTGTCTTGATCCAAGACGTCACGCGAGAGCTCGCCGAGTCGTTCGGAATGGCCAAGCCACAGGGCGCGCTGGTCGCCAAGGTGCTCGACGGCAGCCCGGCTGAGCGGGCCGGTTTCGAGGTCGGCGACATCCTGCTCTCGTTCGATGAACACTTGATCGAACGATCATCGGACCTTCCACCAATCGTCGGGAGTACCCGGGTGGGCCAGGAGGTGCCGGTCGAGATTCTGAGAGGCGGGGAGTCGATAACCTTGAAGGTGACAACCGACGAACTGCCCGACGATGACGAGCTCCAGGTCGCGGACGCGCACGCACCGCAAGACATGGAGACGAACAAGCTTGGACTTACGGTACGCGACTTGAGCGACGAGGAGCGGGCATCGTTCGACCTCACCGATCAAGGGGTTCTCGTGAGCAAGATCTCGGACGGCCCCGGCACGCGGGCTGGAATTCGCGAGGGAGATGTGATCCTCATGTTGAACAACGAGAAGGTCTCGAGCAGCGATGACTTCAAACGGCTCGCAGCCGAGCTGCCGGAGGGTAAGGCGGTATCCGTCCTCGTTCAGCGCCAGGGCAGTCCTATCTTTCTCGCTCTGAAGCCGGAGTAGCACCACGCAGCGGGAAGTAGCTCATAGTCACATCCGGAGCCAGCCGGGAAGGGTAAATTGCCGCGCAAAGGTCGGATGAACCAGGGGGCCGGGTGGCCGCTTTCGGTTAACCTGACGTGCAGAGAGATATTGAAGCCGAGGCACTACCGCGTAGCGTCATGGGTGTTGTGTCGCGGGAGCGAGCGTTTCGTCGGAACCGTCGCTTCTGATACCATTGCTGCTCCAACCGGCTCTATGAGACTCGTGAGATCGGCTGAATCAGGGCGTCTTTTCGGCGCCCCTTTTTCGTGCGGACTCGATGTTTCACTGTGGAGATTTCTTCATCATCGAGCCCGCCAATCATGGGATATCGGCCTTCGTGGATCGAGGCATCGGGTTTTGCGACAGCGAGCCCGGGGCGAGACAGTGGTCTCATGCGTTCGACTCGGTGGAGTTCGAGCCCGAGCGAGACATCACCATCAGGATTCAACGACACCGGATGAATCAGAGCGGACACGTCGAGACCCCGTGGGAGATCTTTTTCGAGCTATGCGATCCGGGAGAGATGCGGTGAGATTCGATTTTCCCACCCTCATCGTACTGCTCGTGTTCGCAACCGGCCTCATCTGGGCGTTCGATGCCGCGGTACTCACGCGCCGCCGCCGAGCTGCAGCCCGTGAAGGGGACGGTGCCGGCGAGGGTTTGATTGAGGTGCCGCCGTCCCGGATCGTGGAGTACGCGAAATCCTTCTTCCCGGTATTTCTGATCGTCCTCGTCCTCCGATCGTTCATCGTCGAGCCATTTCGCATCCCGTCGAATTCGATGATGCCCACGTTGTTGACCGGGGATTTCATCCTGGTCAACAAGTTCAACTACGGTATCCGGCTGCCTGTGCTCGATACCAAGATCGTGGACGTGGGGTTGCCGGAACGCGGTGATGTTGTCGTCTTCCGATTTCCCGGAGACCCGTCCACGCCGTTCATCAAGCGCGTTGTCGGCGTCGCGGGTGATCGGATTGCCTACTACGATAAAGTTCTGTACGTCAATGACAAGCCGATGGTTCAGAGCCCGATTGGGCGCTATGTCGGCGTTGGGTCCGGAGCCGTGATGAGCGGTGCGAGTTTGCGCCTGGAACAGCTCGCCGATGTCGAACACCACATCCTGGTTCAACCGGAGGCACATACCGTTCAAGGCACCGCCGTGATTCCTGAAGGAAACTACTTCGTGATGGGTGATAATCGGGACAACAGCAGGGACAGCCGCTACTGGGGCACGGTGTCCGACGAGCTGCTCATCGGCAAGGCGTTCCGGATCTGGATGAACTGGGACTTCGGGCACGGAATCGACTGGAAGCGGATTGGCAAGTCGATCGACTGAAGATCGACGCCGAGGTCAATCGGAGCGCCCGCGGTGACACCGGCCCAGCGCCGGCTCGCGGAGCGGCTCGGCCACCCTTTCACCGATGCCGGGTTGTTCGTCCGTGCGCTGACGCATCGCAGCACGGGAACGGGCAACAACGAGCGTCTCGAATTTCTCGGCGATGCGATCCTTACCTTCCTCGTCGCCGAGCATCTGTTCGACATCTACCCGGACGCGCCGGAAGGCAAGCTCACCCGCCTGCGCTCCCGAGTCGTCCGGCGCGAGAGTCTCGCCGCGGCGGCGCGCAAGCTGGGCATCGGCGATGCATTGGTGCTCGGCGCAGGTGAGCTGAAGACCAGAGGCCGCGAGCGCGATTCCATCCTTGCCAACGCCTTCGAGGCGATCATCGGAGCCCTGTATCTCGACTCGGACCTCGTGACGTGCCGGGATCGTGTGCGGGGAGTACTGGAAGACTGGTTCGAGGCGGCGTCAATCGATGACGGGCGCAAGGACGCAAAGACGCGTTTGCAGGAGCTGTTGCAGTCACAGGCAAGACCGTTGCCGACCTACCGGATCGTGAAGATCGGAGGCGCCGACCATCGCCAATCGTTCACCGTACGCTGTCGAGTCGAAGGTGTCGTCGAGGACACGATTGGAACCGGATCGAGTCGAAGACGCGCGGAGCAGGACGCGGCGACCCACGTAATGACCATTCTCGATGCACTCGACAACTGATCACGATTACCGCTGCGGATTCGTCACGATCGTCGGGCGACCGAACGTCGGGAAGTCGACGCTCGTCAACCGGATCGTCGGCCAGAAGCTCAGCATCACCTCGGGCCGGCCGCAGACCACCCGCCATCGAATACTGGGAATTGCGACGAGTGACACGTCACAGATCGTCTTCGTCGACACCCCCGGGATCCACAGAGGGCATGCACGTGCCCTCAACCGGTACATGAATCGGGTTGCGACGAGGGCGCTGATCGGCGTCGACCTCATCATCATGGTCGTCGAAGCATCAGGCTGGGCACCGGACGACGATCACATTCTCGAACGAATCGCCGCGGAAACCGCGCCGGCAGTCCTCGTGCTCAACAAGATTGACCGGATCAAGGTTCGTGAGGCAATGCTTCCCGTGCTCGGTGACACGACCCGGCGGTACGACTTCGCGGCGACGGTCCCGGTGTGCGCTCGAACCGGCGAAAATCTGGATCGGCTCCGGTCCGTTGTCGAATCGCGCATGCCGATCGCCCCCCCGGTGTTTCCGGAAGATCAATTCACCGACCGGAGCGAGGCGTTCCTCGCAGCCGAGATCGTCCGGGAGAAGCTCATCCGCAGGCTGGGCCAGGAGCTTCCCCACCGTCTCACCGTGGAGATCGAGCGGTTCGTTGAACAGGAGCGGCGCACTCTGGTCAATGTTCTGGTCTGGGTGGAGCGGAAACAGCACAAGGCGATCGTGATCGGCAAAGATGGCGGGCGTCTCAAGGACGCGGGGACCGCGGCGCGCCTGGATATCTCCCGCATGCTCGGGCGTCCGGTCCATCTGGAGATCTGGGTCAAGGTCAGAGCGGGATGGTCGGACGACGAGCGTGCGCTGCGGGGGCTGGGGTTCGTGGAATAGCACGGCAGGAGTCGGCGAGAGCGTACGATGAGCAAGCTCGAACGGATCGATCTCGAGCCGGCGCTCGTGCTCCACGCCCGGCCCTATCGTGAAGCGAGTCTGCTCGTCGAGGTATTCAGCCGCGGCCACGGTCGCCTCGGGCTGGTCGCTCGCGGTGCCCGGCGCCCGAAATCGAGAATGCGCGGGCTGCTCCAGCCGTTCATACCGTTGCTTTTGTCGTGGCGCGGTAGAGGCGAACTCGCGACCCTGACCGGCGCCGAAGCCGAAGGCAGTGCTTTGCCTCTCGCCGGTTCCGCCGCGATCGTCGGGTTCTACCTCAACGAGCTCCTGCTGCGTTTCGTCCACCGCCACGATCCGGAACCGATGCTGTTCGACCACTATCGCGCCACGCTCGACAAGATTGCGCACGAGAACGATCCGGAGCCAATTCTCCGGATCTTCGAAAAACGTCTCCTCGCGGCGGTCGGCTACGCGCTGGAGCTCGAATGCGAGGTGGATTCCGGCATGGCGATAGAACCGGAAGGTCTATATCGATACGCGACGGATAGTGGACCGAAACGCTGGACGAACAGTGCATCCCCCGGGGTATGCGTGAGCGGATCGACCTTGCTCGCCCTCGCTCGCGAGCAGATCCTCGACCGTCGCGCTCTCAAGGAGGCCAAGCATCTCATGCGTTCGATCATCGATGAGCACTGCGGGGGGCGCGCCCTTGCCTCCAGGAGGCTGTGGCGGCGATGACCGATGTTCTTTCCAGCGAGCAGACAAGCCGCCCGCGGTCGTGAGCCATGCGACTCTCCAGTGCGGCTGCGTGCGATCAGTCATCTGCCGCCTCTGCGCTCGCCTGCGTCTCGACGGAACGCCGCGATTGCGTATCGACCTTCCCGGCAGGGCCCGATTCGACCGGCGTGAGAGGGGCCGAACCAGGCTGCGTGCTGACAGCATCTTGTGTTTGGGCTTCTCTCGGCGTCGGTCGTGCGGTCGGTGCAGGAGGCGCAGCGTCATGGCCGGCGTCCGGTGGTGAGGTGGGTGCCATCGCTGCGGCAGCCCCGTCTCCACTGCCACCAAGCGTAGCCTTGGTGGCAGTGGACCCGCGCGGCCTTCTGGTTCTGGCCGGTGCGGCGCGTTCGGCCTCGACATGATCCGCGGCGCCACCGGTCTCGCCCGGCGCATCCGTGCGCGGTGCATCCGTTGCTTCGGTGCTGTCAGAAACGGCGCCCGCACTTTCGCGGCTGCGATTCCGACTGCCTCCACGGCGTCCGCGGCGAGAGCTACGCCTTCCCGAACGCAATCGGTTCTCCTCGCTCGGCACGGCCGGACTCTCAGGTACGGGAACGCTGGGCTCGATCGCCGTCGCTTCGGCGTCGCTCGGCGTCGTTCGCGCACCACGGCGCCGGCGACCATCATCGTGGCTGGGGCGGCTCTCGCCGCGCCGCGCTCCGCCTCCGCGGCGACGGGACTCGGCACCGTCTCCTCGACTGCGCCCCGTTGAGTCACGGCGGGCGCTATGACGGTCACCACGTGACGACGGTTGCGACGAGTCCGGTGATCGTGTCGACTCCTTACTTTGACCGAACCATTTTTTCCAGAGCTTGGCGAATAGCCCAACCTCTCTGGGCGTCTCAATCGGCGGCAGTGATGAGACAGGCGGAGGTGCACGCGGGGGGACTACCTTGACCGCCGGCTCGTCCACGGGACGGGACGGCTCAGTCGTGAATGCCGGTGTGGCATCGACCTCGGCCGTCAGCTCATAGCTCGCGTCACGAGCGGGATCGTTGCGTTGATCCTCCTCGCGCACGCGCTCCACTTCGTAGTTCGGCAACGTCACCGATGGATCGGGCACCAGAATGATCTGCACACCCGTACGCTTCTCGATGTCCAAGACCCCCTCGCGTTTCTCATTGAGGAGGAAGGTGGCGACCTCGATCGGGAGCCGTGCGACGATGCGGCCCGTCCTGTCTTTCATCGCCTCTTCTTCGATGATGCGAAGGATCGATAACGCGAGAGACTCCGGATCCCGGACGTGACCGCGGCCGGTGCACGTCGGGCACGTCCGCAGGCTGGATTCTCCGAGCGACGGGCGTAGCCGCTGGCGCGACATCTCCAGGAGTCCGAACCGTGAGATACGCCCGATCTGAACCCGCGCCCGGTCCTGCTTCAGCGCTTCGCGCAGGCGGTTCTCCACCTCGCGTTGATTTCGAGCTGGAGTCATATCGATGAAATCTATGACGATCAATCCGCCCACATCGCGCAGTCGCAGTTGGCGGGCAACCTCGTCGGCCGCCTCGAGATTCGTGTTGAGCGCGGTCTCCTCGATATCACTCCCCTTGGTTGCTCGCGCCGAGTTCACATCGATGCTCACCAGCGCCTCGGTGTGATCGATCACGATGCTGCCGCCTGAGGGCAGGTGGACCGAGTGGGAGAACGCGGACTCGATCTGACTTTCGATCTGGAAACGGCTGAACAGAGGCACCCGGCCTTCATAACGGTGCACCCTGCCTGCGCTCTCCGGCATCACCTGAGTGATGAAGTCCCGGGCCTGCTGAAACACATCCGCATCATCGATGAGGATCTCGCTCACGTCCTTGCTGAAATAGTCACGGATTGCGCGGATGATGACGTTGCTTTCCTGGTAGACGAGAAACGGTCCCGACCGCTCGTTCACCGCTGTCTCGATCGCGCTCCACAGCTTGAGCAGGTAGTCGAGATCCCACTGCAGCTCTTCCTGAGACTTTCCGATCCCCGCCGTACGCACGATAAGCCCCATACCTACCGGAACTTCGAGGGCGCTCAGCGCCTCGCGCAGCTCTGCCCTATCCTCGCCCTCGATGCGTCGCGAGATCCCGCCCGCCCGTGGATTGTTGGGCATGAGGACGAGATAACGTCCGGCAAGGCTTGGAAAAGTGGTAAGCGCGGCTCCCTTCTTGCCGCGCTCCTCCTTCTCCACCTGCACGAGAAGCTCCAGCCCTTCCGCAAGAGCATCCTTGACGGACACGGACTCACCGGAATCGGTCTTCTTCTCGGCGTAGTACTCGCGTGCGATCTCCTTGAACGGCAGGAAGCCGTGCCGCTCCGCCCCGTAGTCGACGAACGCGGCTTCGAGGCTGGGCTCGACCCGTGTGATCTTCGCCTTGTAGATGCTCGCTTTGCGCTGGCCGCGCGCGGCGACCTCGATGTCGAGGTCGTAGAGGCATTGACCATCCACCATCGCGACCCGGCACTCCTCGGGCTGGGTCGCGTTGATCAGCATTCTTTTCATGGTTCGATCCGAGCGCATGCGGCAACTGTGCCGCGGTGTCCGGCGCCGGGTCCGAGAGTGGGAAGGGCGGAGAAATCGCACAGCGATACATACCGCAGATACAGCGGCAGCGCCGTTGCTCTTACGGGCCGACCGGGATGGCCCGAATCAAACGAAGTTACGCGTTGCTACGGCTCGATAGTCGCTCAGTACGTCCGGCGCGCCGCCGTCACGGGCTCCCGAGTACTGCTTGGAGCCGGCACTGCGAGATACATCGAAACGCCTCCACGATCTACATCGACATGGTGCGCGACATGTGTCGTTCTGAGGCTTGAGCGCGCGCTCGAATCGACTTCTTCGGATCGGGCTGATTAGCTACGGTCTCTTCGCTTTCTGATCTCTACACCGCTCCGCCTTCGATGACCGGCGTCGCGTTAAAAATTCGATAACTGGTCGACGGTCCGTCCGTTCTCCCAGTAATTATGACTATATCATGACTCCCGCCTGCATCACACTGGTACGATCTTCCGATGGATGGTGTACACCGGCTGCGCCGGGAAGCGGCGCACGAGATCACCGTGGACGAGTCGACCTCGGGGCAGCGCATCGACAACTTCCTGATGAGCTATCTGAAAGGCGTTCCACGCACACGGATCTACCGGCTGCTGCGTCGCGGCGAGGTCCGAGTCAATCGTGGCCGGGTGCGACAGCACTACCGTCTGGCTCCCGGCGACGTCGTGCGGGTCCCGCCGGTTTGGATAGGCGAGGCCCGGCCACGGAGGACACCGCCCGAGATGCGGCAGCGCGACATCGATCGGGCGATCATCTACGAGGACGATGGATTGATCGTGTTGAACAAGCCGGCCGGATGGGCCGTGCATGGCGGCAGCGGACTGGATTTCGGAGTCATCGAATGTCTGCGCGCCGCCAGACCGCACGACCGCCGGATCGAGCTTGTCCACCGACTCGACCGTGATACGTCAGGGTGTCTTCTGATCGCGAAACGCCGCAGTGTGCTCTCTTCGCTGCACGAGGCGTTGCGAAAGGAACGGGTGCGCAAACGCTATCTCACCCTCACCCGAGGCAACTTCGGCGGCCGGCGTCGGCGCTGCGAAGCGCCGCTGCTGCGCGAGCAACACCGTACGGGTGAGCGTATCGTACGCGTCCACGCCGGAGGTAAGCGGTCGGTGACGGATTTCGTTCCCCTTGAGGTCGGGAATGTTGCGAGCCTGATCATGGCGCAACCGCGTACCGGGCGTACCCATCAGATCCGGGTGCATGCGGCAGACCTTCATACACCATTGGCCGGCGACGAAAAATACGGCGACCGGGCGTTCAATCGACTGATGCGGTCATACGGTCTGAAACGGCTGTTCCTGCATGCCGCGTCGATTGCAGTCCCGTCCGGAGACGAGTGGATGGAGTTCGAGGCGCCGCTCGCCCCGGAGCTTGCGACGGTGCTCGCATCCCTCGGCCTCGGCAGTGGTCGTACACAACGATGAGCGATTCAACCGGCGTGTTCGGACCGCGCTCATCTTCTTCGACCCGGATGGTGTGGTGGTTGGCGACTGACTCCGAGATGTGCACGGTCCTCACGAGAGATTTACGGCTCTGGCTGTATGTGCGTTGATTCTCCGGCGGTCGAATCCCGTGGCGCATGGAGTACGTCGAGGCCGGCCGCCCGCAACATCTCGCACAGCCGAATCATCGGGAGTCCCAGCAACGCGGTGGGATCATCTCCGTGCATCCGCTCGAAGAGCACGCACCCGAGGCTCTCGGCCCGGAAGCCGCCCGCGCAGTCATACGCCTGCTCTCGCGATACGTACGCATCGATATCGTTCGCGGTGAGCGGTTTGAATCTGACCGCGAACGGGACTACGTCGATCTGGGCGTGGCCGCTCGCGGCGTCCAGCACCACGAGCCCAGTGCGAAATTCGAGCCATCGCCCGCTGGCCATCTCGAGTTGGGCGACGTTGCTCGCGTGGTCGCCGGGCTTGCTGAGCACCGTGTCGTCGAGCAGCGCGATCTGGTCGGATCCGATCACCAGTCCGGTTCCGACCCGTGCGCCCACCGCGCGGGCCTTCTGCTCGGACAGGCGGCTGACGAGCGTATCCGGTGCCTCTCCCTCATGCGGGGACTCGTCGATGCCGGGATGCACGACCAGGAACGGGATCGAAAGCCGCTCGAGGAGCCTCCGGCGCGATGGAGAGCGGGAACCGAGGACGAGCCGATGCATCGGAGGACCGGGATTCGTTGCGTTGAAGAGGACCGCTTATAGCCGTTGGCGACCGCGTTTGGCAACGTGCCCGGAGTGCCCGGGCAGAATCCAGGCGCGTAACTGGGCCTCGCCAAACATTTTGACATGGAAAGCACGGGCTCTTTACCATCGGAGATGCCATGCCGCCCGCGAGTACTCGACGGTTCCTGGATGTAGAAGAGCTCGCTTCCCGGCGGGTCGTTCTCGTCGGCTTCGTCGAGCCTGAATCGATGTCGCGACTCATCGAGGTCGTCACGAGAACGCCGTGTTCGATCGCGTACCGCATCGAATTCACACGAGACGCATCGAGGCGGCCAAGGGTGATCGGGCGCGTAGAGGGAATGTTGCCGCTCATCTGCCAGCGGTGCCTCGACAACCTCGATTGGCGCTTCGATGCCCGGTTCGAGTCCCTCGTGATCGGCGACGTGCACGAAGAAACGAACGGACAGGATGCTGTGCTGTGTCCCGGCGGCCGGATCGTGCTGGAGTCGATGATCGAGGATGAGCTGCTGCTCGCGTTGCCGAACGCGCCGGTCCATGCACACGGATCGTGTGAAGCACCCCCGGCGCAAGCCGCGAACGGGCAGCGGCCGGCAAAGCGTTCCAATCCGTTCGCGGCTCTCCATGCACTGCGTTCGTATCATAGCCGCGAGCGATCGAACTGATCGGCGCAACCGGTCGTCACCCCCGGTTCATGAACCGGCGAGGGGCGACCGTCCAACAGGAGAATCAAAATGGCAGTCCAGCAAAACAGAAAATCACGGTCCAAGCGCGGAATGCGCCGGGCCCACGACGCGTTGCGTACCCCGGCAACGTCGATTGAACCGACGACCGGTGAAACCCATCTCCGCCACCAGATGAGTCCCGACGGGTACTACCGGGGGAGGAAGATCGTCGAGGGCCGGGACGACTGACGGCGTACCCGAGTGGGTTCACGTCACACGATCGCCCTCGATGCGATGGGCGGAGACCACGGTCCGAGGGTCGTGGTTCCGGCCGCACTCGAGGTCACCGCCGAATTCGCCGATGTCGATCTGGTTCTGGTCGGAAGCCAGCCCGCGATCGAAACTGCACTCGAGCGTGCTTCTCCCGTCGCGAATGGGCGCATCACGGTTCGACACGCATCGCAGAGCGTGGAGATGAACGATCTGCCTTCCCAGGTCCTTCGATCGAAGCGGGACTCATCGATGCGGGTAGCGATCGATCTCGTCAAGGACGGCAAGGCCGATGCCTGCGTGAGTGCCGGCAATACCGGCGCGCTGATGGCAACGGCGCGGTTCGTGCTGAAAACCCTGCCCGGGATCGATCGCCCCGCCATCATCTCTGCGCTTCCCACGATGACGGGTCACACCCATGTGCTCGACCTCGGCGCCAACGTCGAGTCGACTCCCCGTCACCTGTTCGAGTTCGCGGTGATGGGCTCGGTGCTCGCCAGCGCGGTCGACGACATCGTGCGCCCGAGCATCGGGCTGCTCAACATCGGCCAGGAAGACATCAAGGGCAACGAACGGGTGAAGGAAGCGGCCCGGCTTCTCGCGGCGAGCAACCTCCACTACATCGGATTCGTCGAAGGTGACGACATCTACCAGGACACCGCAAACGTCGTCGTCTGCGACGGATTCGTCGGGAACGTCGCATTGAAGTCGAGTGAAGGTGTGGCGCGCATGATCTCCGAGCTGATTCGCGACGAGTTCGAACGCACCGTGACCAGCCGCCTGGTGGGATTTCTCGCTCGCCCGGTGCTCAGAAGATTGGCCGGGCGCATGGATCCGCGCAGCTACAACGGCGCCAGCTTCGTCGGCCTGCGCGGGATCGTGATCAAGAGCCACGGAAGCGCGGACGTCGTCGCCTTCAAACGCGCGATCATCGAAGCGGTCGCCGAGATCAGGAAGAACGTACCCGAACGCATCAGCGAACACATCGCGTCCGTGCTCGTCGAGAAGGAAGCGGTGTGATCTATCCGAGAATCGCCGGTACCGGCTCCAGCCTTCCCGACCGCGTCGTCACGAACTCCGAGCTCGCCCAGAGCGTGGAGACCAGCGACGCGTGGATTCTGGAACGAACCGGGATCCGGCAGCGCCACATCATCGATGAGGCGGAGTCTACCTGTGATCTTGCCGAACGCGCTGCGCGTAACGCTCTCGACTCGGCCCGGATCGATCCCTCGACGTTGGACCTCATCGTGGTGGGCACGACGACCCCCGATCGCATCTACCCGTCGACCGCTTGTCGTTTGCAGGCACGGCTCGGAGCCGGTGAGTGCCCGGCGTTCGACGTGCAGGCGGTCTGCACCGGCTTCATCTATGCGCTCGGGGTCGCCGAGAAGTTCTTTCGCGCCGGCGGCATCGACCGAGCGCTGGTGGTAGGCGCCGACACCCATTCACGACTGCTCGACTGGTCCGATCGGGGGACCTGCGTGTTGTTCGGCGACGGCGCCGGAGCAGTCGTGCTCGAAGCGTCGGAATCTCCCGGCGTGATGTCGACGCACCTCCATGCGGACGGCCGTTACGAGTCGCTCCTCTACGTCGACGGCGGCACCCCGCGCGGCGCCGGGCGCATCGCGGACGGCGGAGCGTATACGAAGATGCAGGGCAACGAAGTCTTCAAGGTCGCGGTGCGAACGTTGCACCGAATCGTCGACGAGACGCTGGCCGCGAATCGCATGGACAGATCCGACGTCGACTGGCTGATTCCCCATCAGGCAAACATCCGCATCATCGAGGCGACGGCTCGCAAGCTCGGCATGTCGATGGACAGAGTGATCGTCACCGTGGAGGATCACGGGAATACATCCGCGGCATCGGTGCCGCTGGCGCTCGACGCGGCAGTTCGCGACGGCCGCGTGCAACCAGGACAAGTACTCCTTCTCGAAGCATTCGGCGGCGGATTCACCTGGGGTTCGGCGCTCGTTCGCTACTGATGCAGGCCGGAATCACCTCATGTTTGCAGCGACGTTCCCCGGGCAAGGCTCTCAATCCATCGGCATGCTCTCGGATCTCTACAAGGCGTTCGCTGAGGTGCGCCGCACTTTCGACGAAGCTTCGCACGTGCTCGGGTACAATCTGTGGAAGCTGGTGCAGGAAGGCCCGGAAGATCGCCTGAACTCGACCGAACAGACGCAGCCCGCAATGCTCGCTGCGGGGGTCGCAACGTGGCGATGCTGGGCTGCGTGTGGGGGGCCCCTGCCCCGTGTCGCGGCCGGTCACAGCTTGGGTGAATACTCAGCGCTCGCGGCGTTCGGGGCATTCGATTTTCAGGATGCGGTCTGCATCGTCGCCGCACGGGGCAGGTTCATGCAGGAGGCGGTTCCCGAGGGCGAGGGGGGCATCGCGGCAATCATCGGCCTCGACGACGATGCCGTCGTCGAGCTGTGCGCGAGGGTCCGCGAGGACTCGGAGTTCGGTCACGTGTCCGCGGTCAATTTCAACGCGCAGGGGCAGGTCGCGATCGCGGGAGCATCTCGCGCGCTCGACTCGGCGATCGAGGCGGCGTATGAATCCGGCGCCCGGCGTGCGATCCGTCTTCCGATGAGCGTTCCGGTTCATTGCCCGCTGATGTCGCCGGCGGCGGTACGATTGGAAGCGAAGCTTGCGAGCATCGATATCGAGCCGCCATCGGTGCCGATCCTGCAAAACGCGGACATCGCGATTCATACGGACGGGGAGTCGATCCGGAGTGCTCTCGTGTCACAGCTCGCGAGTCCGGTTCGATGGCGTCACTCGGTCATCGCGATGCGCGAGCAGGGAGCAACGGCCATGGTCGAATTCGGGCCGGGCAGGGTGCTTGCCGGTCTCGTCCGGCGGATCGATCGGGGTGTCGCGGCGTTGGCGGTACATGACGAGAAGTCTCTGGACGCTGCACTCGAGGCGATCACGAAAGGAGCCGCTCGATGATGAATCTGAGCGGAGAGGTCGCTGTCGTCACCGGCGCGAGTCGCGGTATCGGAGCGGCCATTGCGCGTTCTCTGGCGGAGCATGGAGCCACGGTTATCGGGACTGCCACTACCGAGGGTGGAGCGCACCGAGTGGAACAGATGCTGGGCAACGCCCGGTTTCCGGGGAAAGGCCTCGTCCTTGACGTCGCCGATGCCGCTTCGGTCAAAGCGGGGTTCGCTTCACTTGCGGGAAGCGATCTCATGCCGGGGATCCTCGTCAACAATGCCGGGATCACCCGCGACGCGCTGTTTGTCAGGATGAAAGACGAGCAATGGGACGCGGTCATCAACACCGATCTCACATCCTTGTATCGCACTTGCAAGGCATGCGTACGGCATTTGATGAAGCGCCGGGGTGGGCGGATCATCAATGTCACGTCGGTCGTCGGTTTCACGGGTAACGCCGGGCAGGCGAACTACGCTGCGGCGAAGGCCGGCATCGTCGGATTCACCCGCGCACTGGCGCAGGAGCTCGGTAGTCGGTCGATCACCGTCAACGCCGTCGCCCCCGGGTTCATCGATACCGACATGGTCCGGGACATCGGACCCGAACAACGCGACAGGATGCTCGATTTGGTGCCGCTCGGACGGCTCGGCGCTCCGGAGGAGATCGCTGCCGCGGTCGCGTTCCTCGCCTCGCCGGGCGCCGGCTATATCACCGGCGAGACTCTCCACGTCAACGGTGGAATGTACATGGGATGAGTCTCGCGGGGTCCGCGGGCCGCGGCTGCCTTGAAACTCGATAGGGTTTGAATACACTAGTTAATCGTTCCAGATGATGCGACCCTGGAGGTTGAATCCGGGTTCTCTTCTCCTCGGGAAGAAGAGACAGGGATGAAGTGCAGGACGCGGAGTGCGCGAGTGGTGGTGCCGCATGACGGGGCACATTTACGAACACAAGTTCAGCGTCGGGATCTTCATGGTCCCTCGCCAATGCAGAGGAATACCCGCAAATGAGCACAGTGGAAGAGCGAGTCAAGCATATCGTCGTCGAGCAGCTTGGCGTCAAGGAAGAGGAAGTGAGCCCGGATTCCTCCTTCGTCGATGACCTCGGCGCAGACTCTCTGGATACCGTCGAGCTCGTGATGGCACTCGAGGAGGAATTCAACTGCGAGATACCCGACGAGGAAGCGGAGAAGATCACCACGGTGCAGGAGGCAATCAGCTACATCAACGCCCACACCGACTAGTCCACGTGCGATTGCGCCGTCGCGCCGGACATTCCGCGAAGGCCGCGGATCATTCATGATGCTTGCGGCCTTTTTTCGTTACCTGCCCGAGGAAGCGCCCGATGCGTCGAATCGTCGTCACTGGTCTCGGGCTGATCACAGCCGTCGGACATACCGTTGACGAGACATGGGAGAACATCGTCGCCGGCAAGAGCGGCGTTTCGGCCATCGATACGTTCGACGCCAGCGGCTTCGCCAGTCGGATCGGTGCGGCGGTCAAGGGTTTCGACCTCTCCCCGTACATGTCACCGAAGGAAGCCCGCAAAACCGACACGTTCATTCACTACGGCATCGCCGCGGCGAAGCAGGCGATTTCCGACGCCGGACTCGAGGTGACCGCCGAGAACAGCGAGCGGATCGGAATCGCGATCGGCTCCGGCATCGGGGGCCTGCCGGGGATCGAGAAAGGCCACGACAGCTTTCTCGCCGGAGGGCCGCGCAGGATCTCGCCCTTCTTCGTGCCGAGCAACATCATCAACATGATTGCCGGAAATCTGTCGATCGAGCTCGGTATCCGAGGTCCGAGCTATGGAATCGTCACCGCGTGCTCGACCGGCACCCATAATATCGGTGACGCGGCCCGCATGATTGAGCGCGGTGACGTGGACGTGATGATCGCCGGCGGCGCGGAGATGGCCACGTCTCCGATGGGACTCGGTGGATTCGCTTCCGCTCGCGCGCTGTCCACGCGCAACGACGACCCGGAAGCCGCGAGCCGCCCATGGGACAAAGGCCGCGACGGCTTCGTGCTCGGCGACGGCGCCGGCGTCGTGGTGCTCGAGTCCTACGAGCACGCCACCGCCCGCGGCGCCGGGGTCTACGCCGAATTCGCGGGATTCGGGATGAGCAGCGACGCCTATCACATCACTCTTCCACCCGACGACGGAGACGGCGCGCACCGCTGCATGAGCCTCGCGCTGCGCGATGCCAAGCTCGATGCAGGCAACGTCGACTACATCAACGCCCATGGTACGTCGACTCCGGCCGGAGACGTCATCGAGACCCGCGCCGTCAAACGGACCTTCGGGACGCATGCGCACGAGCTGGCGGTGAGCTCGACGAAATCGATGATCGGTCATCTTCTCGGTGCGGCCGGCGGCGTCGAAGCGGTATTCGCGATTCTCGCGATTCGGGATCGGGTCGCTCCGCCGACAATCAATCTGTACGAGCCCGACGACGAGTGCGATCTGGACTACGTCCCTCACACCGCACGTGAGATGAAGATCGACATCGCGATGTCGAATTCGTTCGGATTCGGTGGGACGAACGGCACCCTCATTTTCAAGCGGTCGAGCTGACGCGGTATTCTCCCGGGCAAGCGGCGGCAGCGAGCGCTGAGCGAGCCTTGCGGGGATAGTTTCGGCGGTTGAAGCTTCTACGGCGAATCGTGTTTACGGGTCTCGCGCTCCTCGTCGCAGGCGCGGGCGGCGGGATGTGGTTGATCCATACCCAGCAGCGCGCGATGGAGCGTCCGTTGCGAATCGGGAATGATCCGTTCGTCTATACGGTCCCGGGCGGAGCGACGATCGGGCAGGTCGCCCGGGATCTCCAGGCAGCGGGGTTGATCGAATCGGCGTTGCGCCTGGAGCTGCAAGCGAGGTGGAACGGCGCCGCCAGCCGGATCAAGGTCGGTGAGTATGCGTTCGAGCCCGGCCTGACTCCAATCGGACTGCTCGACCTGCTCGTTGCGGGAACTGTCATCCAGCATCCATTCACGATCATCGAGGGATGGACGTTCCGAGAGCTTCGCCGCCGCATTGCCGAATCCGGTGTGCTCGTTCACACCCTCGACGGCCTCTCGGACGAAGAAACGATGGCGCGATTGGGGTTCGAAGGACTGCATCCCGAGGGGCGCTTCTTTCCGGAGACTTATCACTTTCCCGCCGGCACCACGGACGTGCAGGTTCTACGCCGTGCGTTCGATGCGATGTCCGCCTACCTCGAATCGGCATGGGCGCGGCGAGCGGCGGATCTCCCGCTCTCGTCACCGGACGATGCGTTGGTGCTCGCGTCGATCGTCGAGAAGGAAGCCGGGGCGGCCGAGGAGCGGGCGCGGATCGCGGGCGTGTTCGTCTCGCGGCTGCGCCGGAACATGCGGCTGGAGACCGATCCGACGGTAATCTACGGTCTCGGGGATGGATTCGACGGAAATCTGAGAAAAACCGATCTGAAACGCGATACCCCCTACAACACCTACGTGCACAAGGGACTTCCACCGACTCCGATCGCGACTGCAAGCGCTGCCGCAATCGATGCGGTCGTCGCGCCGCTCGAGGACGGCTCGCTCTACTTCGTTGCGAAAGGAGACGGCAGGCACGTGTTTTCGACCAACTACGAGGACCATCGCAAGGCGGTCCGTCGCTACCAGATCCTGCCACGGCGCTCGAAGCGCGCGGCGGGAGGCGAGGGCGGATGAAAGGTGTGGAGACGACGCGAGGCCGGTTCCTGACGGTCGAAGGCGTCGATGGCGCCGGCAAGTCGACGCAGTTGCCCAAGATCGAAGATTGGCTGCGCCGTACCGGGGTGAGGACTCTTGCCACCCGCGAGCCCGGCGGAACGCCGCTCGGCGAGTCGTTGCGCGCCGTGCTGCTCGATCCGCGGTTCACGGGCATGTCGCCGGCGGCGGAGCTGCTCGTCATGTTCGCGGCCCG
>JAKZYK010000165.1:0-2965 GCA_047514485.1 Gammaproteobacteria bacterium | reverse complement strand
CCGCCGCCGGTAGGAAACCAGATGAGATCCAGCACATCTCGAAAATCGTCGTCTTCGCGGACCGCGGACACCATGACCGTGAGCAGGAAAGCCAACTGAAAGGGACGCCAGCGGTAGTCGTCGGGCTCGGTCTCCTTGCCGCCGACACGATCGGCCTGGCGCATCTGATCGAGCATCGCCCGGTTCGCCAACCGGAACGATTCAGCCGCGAACGGGTCGACGCGAAGCATCTCGCCGCATCCTCGCATTCGATCGAGTGCAACGGTCATTCGGTCGCAGATACGGTCCGCGGTTGCTCGTTCACGGGGGTTTGGAAGCTGGGAGGCGGCGCGTTTCTGCCCGGCAATCCAGTCGGCGTATCCGCCGGTGAAGCGCCCCAGTTCGTCCGGCATGGGCGTTTCGGCGAGGCGTGCAAGACGGAGCACCGCATCCTCACCGCCGGTATTGACGGTCATCATCGGTACCTCCGCCTCGGGCATGAAGTCCGATCGGATCCGCGCCTCGCCTCCCGGATTCACATCCCAGTTCGCGGCGGCTCCATGACCGACGGCATAGATACGCTGCTCTCTGTACTGAAGCTCGATCTCCTGCTCTTCTTCCGTGAGCAGGCTCGGATCGACCCGCGGATATTCGACGAGCTCGCCGCTCTCGATCGCGCACTCGAGCCGCGCCTCGAACAATGACCTGTCCACCCGATCACGGGTTCTCAGGCGCGGGGGAATGCGCGGGTCCAGCTCGCCCCGATTGCACAGGGTGACGGTAACGATGAGACCGTCTTGATGCGGGCGCGCCCGAACGTCGATGCCGGCACGCCCCTCCCAGATCGTCTCACCCGGCTCGCCGGGACCCACCGGGCTCGACCACGTGACGGTACGTTCCGGGAGCTCCGCGCGGACATACTCCCGGAGCTGAAATCGACCCGCCGCGTCCCGGTCTTCAACACCTCGATAAACGGCAGCGGACGCCGTGATGGAAAGACGCACGTCGCCGCGAACGTAACAGGAGAAACCCACGGAAGACGGCGGCACGTACCGTCGCCGGCGCGCCGGTTGCGCAAGCGTCCGGGCTTCCGACTCGTCGTCCACGAGCGCCGTCTCTTCCTGGTTATCGAGGAGGGTCGGCTCGGCTTCTTCGTGACCTGCCGAGGCGGGATCGATGCCGGACACGTTTGGGTCGACGGGATGCAGCACACCCGTCGGATATCGATCCAACGGGGACATGCTCAAGCCCCCCTCGCTGGCCGGACCAATGAGCTGTAGGCGCAACCAGTCAACAAGCTTTTTTCTGGCTTCGACGTACATCACGGCCGGCTCGGCGCGAAAGACAGCGCGTCGCAGATGGGTGATGGGTGGTGCTGTGTGAGTGCACGCCCGATCAGATAACCCCTGATCTGATGAGCAGCGTCCTGGTAGCGGTCCGGTCGCTGCTCGTGGGGTTCAGTGCGGGGGCGTCTCGTCCGCTGCTCGGGCGGACGCACCGAATCGACACGGACCCGACTGTCTACGCCTTCGCAGCCAGGCGGGCAACGAACCGTCGGTGCTCCGGCGACTGGATCCCCTTGTCCAACTCCGCCAACGCACCGGCCAGATCCCCTTCCAGCAGGGCGCGGGCCGCGAGGCGCAGCCCGGGGAAGGCGCGGCTTCGGATGATTCCTGCGCGGTCGCGCGGCAACGGGCGGTACTCGCCGTCCGAAAGCTCGAACCAGTCGATACGCTTCTCATGGGTCCGCCAGACGATGTATTCCTGTACGCCGCTTCGCCGATAGACGTTGCGCTTGGCATGCATGTCGATCGAGGCGCTGCTTGCGGCGACCTCGACGACCAGCTCCGGCGCGCCCTCGAGATAGTCGTCGCCGCTCACCCGCGACTGACCACCCGCATCCTCGTCGATCCACAACAGCACGTCGGGCTGGGGCTCGTTGTCGAGATCGAGACGGACGGTGGCGTTGTCGGCCACGCTGACTCCCGGTGTGTACGCGGCGTATACGAGAAGCACCCCCTGAATCGCGGAGTGTGGTTTTGCGTGACCAGTCAAGCGCACAGGCGACGGCACGTAAACGACTCCTTCGATCAACTCCGCTTTCTTGACGTCCGGCCGCGCGGCGTAGCGGCGCTCGAACTCACATCGCGTGAGTCGGTCCCCGTTCTCCAGCACCGGAACGTGCTCCGCGACCGGACGCCCGGCCCCGCCAAGAGCGTTGGTCATCGAAGGAACGTCGAACTCAGCCATACCCAATCCGCCCGACCGTCGGCCTGAATCTGATCATGCCACGGAAGCGCCGGAACACACCAACCTGACCCGGCTCATTCGCGATGCAGGGTGATTAGCGAGCAGGCATAGACTCTGCGGCACCCGCGCTCCTCCATGCGCAGTCCCTGCTGCCGGCGTGCCGGGACTGAGCTACTGGCGGGCGCCCGCTGTACGGTGGGGCTCAGCAACCGTTCCGGGCGCGCTATCACCTCCGAGATCGGATTCCCGAAACCGCCGCTCGGCGCCAAGCTGTTCGTCGCGACGCACATCGCCCGGGTAGCCGCCTCGCGGCAGGTCATGGCTGCCCGGGGTTTGGCTACCCGGGGCTTGGCTGCCCGGGATTCGACCAGCCCGGCGCCGCGGCGAGGAAGCCGAACTCGGCTCTCTTCAGAACGTCGGATGCATCGCGAGGGCGATCGACGACTGGATATCCCACACCGCCTTCGAGACCGCCTGGCCGATCAGATCCAGCTTGCGCACCTGCTCGATGCGCTCGGCGGCACGTTCCAGCTCCCGGGCGGACAGCAGCTCTCTGAGGATGCCGCAAGCGTCTGCAAGGCAGATAAGTGCGATATCCCGCGGGTCCGGGATCTCGTTGCCGAACAACACCTCCATGATCCGCAGCTTCACCTCCCGCTCGGCCTCACCGTCGACGATCGGGTAGCGCCGCGACTTGAACACCCACAGGAACCGATCCTCCTCGCGCCGCAGAATG
>JAKZYK010000164.1:0-4898 GCA_047514485.1 Gammaproteobacteria bacterium | reverse complement strand
GCGGCACTGGGCCAATGCAACGCCAGCGCAGCGCGCAACAATGACGACGATGATTGGGCAATGGATCAGCACGACGTACGCGAGGTCAATCGCCGGATACAGCGGCGAAGCCGTGGTGCTGGACCGCGAGGCAACGCAGATCGGAAGCGCGAAGGCGCGGATCAGGTTCGGGATCACGATCGGCGGGAAGGTGACGAATATGGGATTCGAGCTGGGGATCGACCAAGCGCGCAAACGATGGATGATCCGCGACCTCGACATCGAAGGGATCAGCACGGTGCGGATGCAGCGAGCAAACCTTCGCCCAGTCCTGGCAAAGGGCGGGATCGACGAAGCGATCAACGCATGGGCGGCGCAGGCCGCGGGAGGCGGCACTCACGAGGGCCACGCCGACGGAGATCACTGGGCACCGGTGGTGATCAACCTCGCGAGGTAGAAGGCAGACGCTCCTTACGCTCAGACCTTGGTCCTCACAATCACCACCCGCCTTCACACTGAACGCGACCGCGCAGTACAACGCGCTGATTCGCCGGCTGGTCAGCTTCGAGCACGAGATCGAATGCCGCCGGTTCTCTGCGTTACGTCACGGCCATGCTGCGGGTGGCTCGACTCCGACGGCGTTCGAATGACCGAGCTCATTCCTCGAAGCGCACCGCGCCGGCCGGCGGCTCTCGCGCGCCGCATTCGCGGTGCGCGCCACGGAAGCATTTGAACTAGTCGATCCGGTTTGCCACTATCCTCCGGCGCTGGTCGAGGCGCCGAATCCGATAGCCTCGCCCAGTGCGGACAACAATCGATCGCACGACAACTCGACAACCGGACAACCGGACAATACGGAGAAGACATCATGAACATGCCGATCAGACCCCTGCTCGCCGCCGCGGTGGTGGCGTCGCTCGCGGGCGGTTTCAGTACCGCAAGCTTCGCTGCGAAGACGCTGCGCATGAGTAGCCAGTAGACCGAGACGACCGCCGGCGCGCAGGTCGACAAGTGGTGGGCGAAGGAGATCGAGGCGCGCACCAACGGAGAGATCAAGATCAAGATCTTCTGGGAAGGGGTGCTCGGCAAGGCCAAGGAGAATCTCGCGCTCATCCAGAACGGTTCGATCGACCTCGCCGCGATGTCGCCAGGCTACTTCCCGGCCGAGCTCCCGTTCCACGCGGCGCCGAACTCGATCCCGATGGCGATGGCGAAGGTCGAGCAGGCGACGGAGCTGATGGAACGGCTGCTCACCGAGGTGCCCGAGTTCGACGCGGAGGCGAAACGCAACGGAATGAAGGCGTTGTTCTTCCACCACCTCAACCCCTATCTGCTGGTGTGCAAGGAGCCGGTCGCCGGCGTCGACGACATGCAGGGCAAGAAGGTCCGCACCTGGGGCAAGGACATGCCGCGCATGGTCCAGGCCGCCGGCGGAGTTGCGGTCACCCTGAGCCTTCCGGAACTCTACGAAGGACTGGGCCGCGGGACCGTCGACTGCATCCCGTTCTCCGTCGATCTGATGGTGAACTACAAGATCTACGAGGTTGCCAAGCACGTCCACGACATCACGTTGTGGGAGGGGCCGACGAACGCGGTGTGGATTGCACGCGGGGTCTGGGACGACCTTACGTCTGAGCAGCAGAAGGTCATCCAGGAGGTCTCGTTCGAAGCCGCATACCGGGATCGGGACCAGGTGGTCGGGGCCGGTGGGAAATCGATCGATGCGCTGAAGGCGAAGGGCGTGCAGTTCCACGGCTTCCCCGACGCCGAGAAGAAGCGCTGGAAGGACGCCAACCCCGACTTCTTCGGCGACTTCATCGAGGACCAGAAGGCGGCCGGACGCGGTGACGCGGCGATGAAGACGATCGAAATCTGGAACGCGGTGGTCGGCGGCTGAGCGAGGTCCGCCCCCGGGAACGGCAGATGGGCGGGTGGTGCTCACATCCTGCCGCCTTTCGAATCCGTACCCATGGGGGCATGACGGCCGTGGTGGCTCCGACTGGAGCCACCTGACGGGAGCCGGCCCCGTGTGCGCGTGGCATGGCCGATGAGGCGGGCGAAGTTCACCTCCTACCCGCTTCCCAATTCGTGCCCGCGTGGATGGCGCCGTGGTGGCTCCGACCGGGGCCACCTGAAAGGCTCCAGTTCCGTGCCCGCGGGGCATGACCGATGAGGCGGGCGGGGCTCGGTCCTGCCCGCTTCCGAATCCGTGTCGGTGGGGGCGGGGCTGCAGCGGCTCCAACCGCAGCCGATTGCCGGGTTCCCTCTACGCTCCCGAGGGAGACGTGGCGGCTGGCCCGCGCCACTCCCCACCCATTCCTTTGACCGAGGCGAGACCGATCCGGTGAATACGAGGTTCGCGATCGCGCGCTGGGTGATGCGCATCAACCTGTGGTGCGGCCTCGCCTCCGGCTTCGCGCTGCTCGCAATGATGTTGATGGGTGCAGTCGACGTCGTCGGCTCCAATCTCGACCTTGCCGGGCTGACCGCGCGGCCGGTGCCCGCCGCGTTCGAGTTCATGGCCACCATGATGGTCGTGAACGTCTTCCTCGCCATGTCGCTCGGACAGTCGCGCCGGCGTCACATCCGGGTGGAGATCGTTCTCAATGCGCTGCCGCGGTCGTTACGCCGTACGGCCGAGGCGTTCTCTCTTCTCTGCTCCATCGCGTTGTTCGCTCTCATCGCGTGGTTCGGCTGGAAGTCGGGGCTGCACGCGACAGGGGTCGGCGAATACGCGCCGGGGCTCATCAAGTATCCGGTGTGGCCGGCCCGCCTCGTCCTCGCCGCGGGCGCCACGCTGATGACGGTGCAGTGTGCGTTCGACCTCGCCGGCCTGTTCGTCGAACGGCTTCGCACCGACTCGACCGGCGCGGGCTCGAGGAACGGCTCGGAGGCGGCTCGATGATCGAGGTCGACCCGCTCGTCATCGGGTACGCCGGCGCGCTCGCGCTCTTCGTCCTGCTCGCCCTCGGGATCCCGGTGGGGGTGTCGATGGGCGTTATCGGGGTCGTGGGGATGGTTCTCGGCGCGGGCGAGGCGCTCACGTCCGGGCAGCTCCGCACCCTGCCGTTCGCGGTCGTCAACAACTACGCATTCGCGGTGCTGCCGATGTTCGTCCTGATGGGGGTGCTGGCCGAGGCGGCGGGGCTCACCTCGCAGGTCTTCCACGCCGCTGATCTATGGCTGCGCCGGTTCCGCGGCGGGCTCTACCAGGCGGTGATTGTGGGCTCCGCGCTGTTCGCGGCGATCTCCGGATCCACCATCGTCAACGCGGTGGTGTTCACCCGCATCGCGTTCCCCGAGATGATGCGCTTCGGTTACTCGAAGAGCCTGTCCATCGGCTCAATCGCGGGGGCGGGGAGCTTCGCGGCGATGATTCCGCCGTCGATCACGATGGTCATCTACGCGATCATGACCGAGCAGTCGGTGGGGCAGCTCCTGATTGCGGGAGTGATTCCCGGTGTACTCACCGCGGCCGTCTACCTGGCCGGCGTCTATGTCCTGGTGCGCCTGAACCCCTCGCTCGCACCCCCGATCAAGGAGCAGGTGTCGCCGCGCGAACGCTGGCGCGCCGCGGGCGCGGTGTGGCCGATCGGGGTGCTGATGGCGCTGGTGCTCGGCGGAATCTACACGGGACTGTTCCCGCCCTCGGCGGCCGGCGCGGCCGGCGCGGCCGGCGCGTTCTGCCTCTCGGTGGCGCGCAAGCGCGGGGTGCGGGGATGGCTGGTGCCGACGCTGCAGGACGCGGCGTCGATAAGCTGCATCATCTTCGTGATCCTGATCGGCGGGCTGCTGCTCTCGCGCATGCTCGCCGTGGTCGGGGTTATCGACGACATGGTCGCCCAGATCACCGCGCTGGCCGACACCCAGCTCAAGTTCATGATTCTCGCCTCGGTGCTGTACGTGGTGCTCGGCTGCTTCCTCGACACGACATCGATGATGGTCGTCACACTGCCCTTCCTCTATCCGGTGACCGTCGCGCTCGGAATCGACCCGATCTGGTTCGGGATCGTGCTGGTGAAGCTCATCGAGATTTCGGTGATCACCCCGCCGGTGGGCATCAACCTGTTCGCGGTCATGAGCGCGGTGGGAAACCAGGCGACGTTCAAACACGTGTATCTCGGGGTGGTCCCGTTCATCGTGTTCGACCTGCTGGTGCTCGGCCTGCTGATCGCGTTCCCCGAGATCGCGACCTGGCTGCCGCAACGCATGATCGAATGATGAACGGGACGGCGTGCGTGTGCTGAGATGCGACATGGGTCTGATTGCAGGCGAGCGAGCGCGGTGCCCGCTTCGTGGAATGCGTCCGATAGACGTGCGTTCTCCTGCGCGAATCCCGACGACTCCGTGACGCATGATCGAAGGGTGGCCGTCATGAAGAATCCAAAGGTCTTTGAGACTCTGCGCTTCGAGGCGTGCGGGCGAGTCGCGCTGCTCACCCTCGACCGGCCCGAGCGGCTCAATGCCATCTCCGCGCGAATGATGGACGAGGTCGAGTCGGCGCTCGATTCAGTGGCGGAGGACGACGATTTCGGGGCAGTGGTGGTATGCGGGGCAGGACGCGCCTTCTGCTCCGGCTACGACCTGAAGGACGACGCGGCGACGCCGGCCGCGGACGCGGAGGCGTGGCGTGTGCGCCTTGAGCGCGACCTCGATTTCCTCCTCAGGTTCTGGAGCCTGCCCAAGCCCACCATCGCCGCGGTCCACGGCTACTGCCTCGCGGGCGGATGCGAGCTCGCGATGTCGTGCGACATCACCATCGCCGAAGAGGGGTGCCGCTTCGGGGAGCCCGAACTCAAGTTCGGATCGGTGATCATCAACATGATGATGCCGTGGCTCATCGGGCCGAAGCTCACCAAGGAGCTGCTGCTGTCGGGCGACGATCAGTTGAGTGCAGAGCGGGCCGAGCGGATTGGGCT
>JAKZYK010000163.1:0-8540 GCA_047514485.1 Gammaproteobacteria bacterium | reverse complement strand
CCGGGGATAACAGGCTGATACCGCCCAAGAGTTCATATCGACGGCGGTGTTTGGCACCTCGATGTCGGCTCATCACATCCTGGGGCTGTAGCCGGTCCCAAGGGTATGGCTGTTCGCCATTTAAAGTGGTACGCGAGCTGGGTTTAGAACGTCGTGAGACAGTTCGGTCCCTATCTGCCGTGGGCGTCGGAGACTTGAGGGGAGCTGCTCCTAGTACGAGAGGACCGGAGTGGACGTACCTCTGGTGTTCCGGTTGTCACGCCAGTGGCATTGCCGGGTAGCTATGTACGGACGGGATAACCGCTGAAAGCATCTAAGCGGGAAGCCTCCCCCAAGATGATGTCTCCCTGGATCCTTGAGATCCCTGAAGGGCCCTCGAAGACTACGAGGTTGATAGGCCGGGTGTGGAAGCGCAGTAATGCGTGAAGCTAACCGGTACTAATTGCCCGTGAGGCTTGACCATATAACACCCAAACGATTTGAAGGGTGACGATGTGGCATACTCGAAATCGATCAGAACGACTCTCTGAATTTGCTGTCTTGCTTGGTGGCAATAGCGAGTGGGAACCACCCGATTCCATCTCGAACTCGGTAGTGAAAACGCTCAGCGCCGATGATAGTGTGGGGTTTCCCCATGTGAAAATAGGACACTGCCAAGCACTCTAATTATTGAATTCCCCGGTAGTAGTCAGAGCGTCGAAAGGGGTTGTCAGCGTCGTCAGATTGCCTTGACGCCCAAACAGTCCGTAATCCGTCAAGTTCCCTTTCCGGCAGCAAGGTGCGCTGGCGTAGTGCAGCATGCTTGTGGGACATGCGTCACAACGTGTCCGGCTCCCCGGTACATTCGAGTGGTGCTTGAGTACTGCGCGGCCCCGCCGATTGGACCGATTCCGGCGAACTTCAGTCCGTCCGTTAGATCATCGGGTAGACGCGAGGACCACGGTGCGATGATCGTCATGATCACTGCACCGGCAAACGAACGGCCAACCATCTCCCGGGGGCGGCTCGCGCGCAGTAGCGCGGCGCCGAGGACCGGCCCGAAAAACAGAGCCATCCAGATCAGGTGCCCCAGAAAGCGGGCTCAGACCACTTGGGTCAGGGGATAGTCGGCGGTGAGGGACTTCGCAAGCGCGTTCATGACCGGCAGCAGGCTCACCCCGAACAGCATGTACGCGATGCCGACGACCGTGTCGCGACGGATTCCTTCGGTCATTGCGAAGGGTTGGTCTATGTGCGTGCGTGCGCTTGGCGTCTCGCCAAGCTGGATTGCGAGTAGGGTACCGGGCTGTGCCAGGTTTGGGGTGTGCGGCGCGGACAAGTGCAACGCGGTGGTTCCCTGACCGGCGGCAGAGGGGTGGCCCGGGCATTCTGCGGAATATCGGGCTGTGCTGCTGCGCGGGCACTGGGTCGCAAGGCGTGGATACGCGCGATGTGCGGCCTCAGAGCCGGTGAGAACTCGGAGCGTGTACTCCGCGCGGCGTGCCGAGTCACACCATGTCGAGTGCTGTGCAGGCGGCCACGAACAGCGCAAGCGGCGGGCGGTAGAGTCCCGCGCCGAGTCCGCCCGCTTCGCCGTTCCGGTCGACGATGCCGAGTTCGACGACGGGAGTAGCGGCGTGCGCGAGCACGCCGCGGACAACGAGCCCGACGCGGGCGCGGGATCGCGGCAACCGCGGGTGCTCGGTGGCGAGCAGCTTCTCGGGCAGTGAGAGCAGGTCGTCGTGGCAGTGTCCGGCGTGCAGCTCGCGCATCTGTGGCGCGTAGCGGTGTGCGAGTGCGCCGAGTCCGAATGCCTCGATCACCGCGCTGTCCCCGAAGGCGCCGGTGGTGTCAGCAGCGACGAATCCACCGCGAAGCTTGCCGAGCGGCGGAGTCGCTTCGACGGTGAACCATCGCCCGGGGAGTCCGCTCACCTGCAGGCCGAACGTCTCGCCGTTTCCTCCGAGTGCGGTGACGAGACTGCTCGACCCGATGCCGTTCGCACCGTTGAGGGCGCACCGCACCGCTGCCATCCAGAAGTTGAGATGGAAGAACGGCCACTCGTGGATAAACGCCTCCGCCTCGGCGCCGGCACGTTTCGCACCGCGCCGCGCGCCGAGGATATCGACGAGGCGCGCGTGAGCAGCGACATGACGCAGATGGGTATCGTCGCCGCCGATCAAGGCATGATCGATGATCGGTAGCCAGGGCAGTGGCTCCGTACATGCGTCATCGAGGAACTCCGCAACCGTGCCGTTCAGGAATCGTAGGAACTCCACGCACTCCGGTGCGCGCCGCCCGTAGCGCGGCACGGGGCTGCCGCCATGGCCACCACCATTGATCGGCGCATAGCACCGGCGTGCCTTGCCGTCGAGATCGCTCATCTCGATGAGCTGCATTGAGGGTGATACGACCGCAGCCATCGGGGTCGCCACGCGGCGGTCCTGTGCAGGCTCGAACCGGATCGAGCCGGAGCGCACCAGCGCGAGCGCCTCGTCGAGATCGTCTGCCCAGCCCTCGAATACGCAAGCGACGGCGGCGGAGTTCAACGTGGGTTGGACGAGCGCGTGGGCCGGGATGGCGGGCGGTCCGCAGTGCAGCAGCGTGTGTCTCTCGAGTCCGAGTGCATCGGCCGCGGTGCGCATACCGGTCCAGGCGGGTTCGACAGCGGTGAGCGCCTCGGCGGCGCGGTGGTCGGCTTCGGTGAGCATCATGTCATTGTACCGCTGGGCAGCAACGCGGTTCGCGCGCGCTCTCGATCGGGATGATAGCGTTCGGCCGAGGCCGAACGCGTGCGGCAGGCCGTGATTTCACCGTGGGAGGAGCCCGAATCGGCGCCGGCGCCAAGTCACCGGCCGGCGGTATCGTGCTCGCCCGCGTGATACTTCTTCGGCCCGAGTCAGTCGCCGCTGCTCGCGAGCCACCTCCGCAGCCGACTCCGGAATGCCGTGATCGCCAAGCCGAGTCCCCCGAGTGGCGGTGAGGCATCGGTTTTCCGGCCCGATGCCACCGTGGCGAGGTTAGCGGCGAACCGATCGAGAAGCTGCTCGACGATCGCATCCACGACCGCGCTGCGGCTGAACTGCGCGAGCGGCCCCTTGAGCGTGTACTGCAAAGCGAGAGTCAGCACCGAGCCACCGGACTGCGAGGGCCGCACCGAGAATTCGATCCGTCCCTTGCTCGTCGACCGGGTCCGGGGGTCGTGCCCGCTGCCTTCAATCACACCGGCGCGATGTCGATCATCGAAGGCGACGCGCGCGGCGCCTTTGAACCGCGCCCGCATCGGACCGATCGCGACGGCCATCTCGATGGACAGGGGATCGGTGTCCGCCGGGCCGGTGAGCGACGCGCCGGGGAGGCAGCGCACCATGGTGTCGATGTCCTGCAAGACAGGCCACAGCGTATCGGGCGGAATCGCGAGCATGATTTCGTGTCCGGCTCCGGAGTCCTTCGGCGCCGAGGATGGGTGGCGTACCAGAGTTGCGGGTGGCGCATCGGTGCTCGGAGGCACATCAGGTGGAGCGAGCGGCGTGGTCCGCACCGACTGCTCGGACCCGGAGTCCTTCGGCGCCACGGAGGAATGATGCACCGGCGCCGAGGACGGCGCATCGGCGCTGGGAAGCGGGCCGAATGGGAAGATCGCCGCGGTATGCGCCACCCCGCCGAGCGCCGGCGTCTCGTCGAGCACCGATCTCACCGCCTCGACGATCCCGACGTACCCCGTGCACCGACAGAGATTACCGGACAGCTCCTCGCGCACCCGGGTCTCGCCCGCGCCGGGGAGCCGCCGGACGATGTCGTATGCGGTGATCAACATCCCCGGCGTGCAGTACCCGCATTGAAGCGCGTGATGGCGGGCAAACGCGTCGCGCAGCGCCTGCATCAGCGGGTCGTCGCCGAAGCCTTCGATAGTGCGGATGTCGGCGCCGTCGCACGCGATCGCATACGCGATGCAGCTCCGCGCCGGCGCTCCGTTGATCAGTACCGTGCAGGCGCCGCACACGCCGTGTTCGCAGCCGAGGTGCGTGCCGGTCAGGCGGAGCGTGTCGCGGACGAAGTCGGTGAGATGCGTACGCGGTTCGGCCAGCGCCTCGATCGAACGGCCGTTGACGCTCAGTGACACGGGCTGCTTCACGCTTGGAGCCCCGGGACTTCGAGGGCGCAGACAGCGCGGCGGAGCGCAACGGCATGCAGCCGGGCGGTGGGGGCGTCGAGACCGGGAACGCGCTCGTTGACGAACGCCTCGGCGTCTGCCGCATCGGATACGCTCGACACGTCGTCGATGGCGATCGGCGGGCGCTCGATCGCGCCGAGCACCGCGCGCGATTCCCCACGCTCGGGATCATTGAGCGCCACGCAGAACGCTTTCGCGAACTCGCCGACCTTCATCGCCACCTTGCAATATCCGTAGCGCGCGCGAGCGGAGCGCTTTGCGACGCGGATTCCGGTGAGGATCTCGTCCGTTTCGAGCGTCGTGGAGAACGGGCCTGCGATGAACTCCGCGAGCGCGGCGGTGCGTGCTCCGCCGGGGCCGAGGACGATGACCTCCGCGCCGAGCAGGAGCAGGACGACGAGCCAGTCCGCGGCCGGATCGGCATGCGCGATGCTGCCCCCAAGGGTGCCGCGGTTTCGCACTGCGCGGTAGGCGATCCGGCGTGCCGCCGCCGCCAGCCATCCGTGGCAGGGGTCCGGCGCCGCGCCGTCCTCGATCTCGGCGTGGGTGACTGCGGCGCCGTAGAGGATAGCGTCGCCGTCGTCGCGGCAGCCCCGCAGATCGGGGCAGGTGCGCACATCGACGAGGAGATCGGGCTCGACGAGCCGCAGGTTCAGCATCGGCCCGAGCGACTGCCCGCCCGCGATGGGCTTTGCGAAGCCTTCCGCCGCCGCGAGCACCTCGACCGCGTGCGCCGCGTCGCGCGCGCGGATGTAATCGAAGGCGGCGGCCTTCACGAGATAGCGCCCTCACGCGCCGCCATGATCTTCGCAAGCACCTGATGCATGGTGATCGGCGTGGAGTCCACTTCCGCGCCGACCGCGGCCAGCGCGTCGTTGATCGCGTTCGCGATCGCGGCCGGCGGCCCGATGGCGCCGCCTTCGCCGATGCCTTTCTGGCCGAACCGGGTATAGGGGGACGGGGTCTCCATGTGCTCGATGCGTATCGGGGGGATCTCGGCAGCGCCGGGGAGATGGTAGTCGGCAAGGGTCGAGGCGAGCGGCTGCGCGGCGTCGTCGAAAGGCATCGCCTCGTACAGTGCGGTGCCGATGCCTTGCGCGGCGCCGCCGTAGACTTGGCCGTCGGCGATCATCGGGTTGACGAGCACGCCCCCATCCTCGACGACGACGTAGTCGAGCAGCTCCATCTCGCCGCTCTCGGGGTCGACCGCGGCCACGCAGGCGTGTGCGGCGTAGGAGAACGTGCCGGAGTCCACGGTGGGCTTGTACCCTTCCATGACCTCGAGCCCGCGCGGGTCCGCGCCCTCCGGCAGGTTCTCCGGCTGCAAGTACCACAGGCGCGCGATGTCCTCGAGCGAGACGTGGCCGGACGGCCCGTGCACCGCGCCGTCGCGCATCGTGACCTCGCCGCGCCCGGCTTGCAGCAGGTGCGCGCCGAGCACCGCGATCCGCTCGCCGAGCGTATCGCACGCGGCAGCCACCGCGCCGCCGGCCATCACCATCGCGCGCGAGCCCCAGGTGCCGGTCGAGTACGGCGTCAACGCGGTATCTCCGTGAACGACCTTGACCCTGCCGGGGTCGATGCCGAGGACCTCGTGCGCGACCTGGGCCAGGGTGGTCTCGAGCCCCTGGCCGTGGGAATGCACGCCTACGCGCAGCTCCAGCCCGCCGCTCGGCGTCATCCGCGCCCCCGCCTGCTCGTGACCGGGGATCATCGGCACGCCCCACGCGGCGTAGACCGAAGTGCCGTGCGCCGCCTGCTCGCAGAAGATCGAGAAGCCCGCGCCTATCCATCGCCCGTCGGGCTCGCCGAGCCGCTGCCGCTCGCGCACCGCCGGCAGATCGATCGCGGCGGCGGCGCGGCGCAGGCATTCCGGGTAGTCGCCGCTGTCGAAATGCTTCCCGGTGATGTTGTCGAACGGCATCTGCTCCGGGCGGACGAGGTTCTTCAGGCGGAGCTCGACGGGGTCCATCTCGAGTGCACGCGCAACGGTGTCGAGCAGCACCTCCAGCGCGAAGCACACTCCGGTACGTGCCACGCCACGATAGGGGAGGATCGGAGGCTTGTTGGTCGCCATCGACCAAGTTCGGCACCGGTACCTTTCGAAGACGTAGGGACCGGGCAGGATGCTCGCGACCTGCGCCGCCTCGAGGCACGCCGAGAACGGATAGGCGGAGTACGCGCCGGCATCGACATGCGCCTCGCAGTCGATGGCGAGCAGAGTACCGTCGTCCGCGGCGTGGCCGGTGATGACGTAGTGATGCTCGCGGCAGTTGGCGTTGGCGGCGAGCTGCTCGCGGCGGTCCTCGATCCACCGCACCGGATGGTCTCGGTGCATCGCGATCCATCCGAGCACGACCTCCTCGGGGAGCAGGATTCCCTTGTAGCCGAATCCGCCGCCGACGTCGGGGACGACGATGCGCACCTGATCCTGCTCGAGCCCGAGACACTCCGCGAGTCCGGTGCGGACGATGTGCGGCATCTGGCACGCGGTATGGAGCACGAGCATCCCGAGCCGCCGGTCCCAGTACGCGAGCACCCCGCGGCCCTCGATCGGCGACATGCACTGGCGCGCGGTGCGAAACGTGCGGGTGACGGTTACCGCGGCCTTGCGTCCGATTCCGGTCAGGTCGCCATCGACCACCGACTCGAGAAACACGTTGTCGCCCCATTGCGGATGCAGCAGCGGCGCATCCGGAGCACGCGCGTGGAGCATGTCGGCGACGGCGGGGAGCTCTTCGAGGTCGAGCGCCACGCGGCTCGCCAGATCCTCCGCCGCGGCCCGCGTTTCTCCCATGCAGGCGGCGATCAGCTCGCCGGCGTAGCGGACGCGGCTGGCGGCGAGCACCGGTTGCTCGGAGACCTTGAAGCCAGGCAGGCCGGAGCGCGCGACGATGGGCTTCACTCCAGCGAGATCGGCGGCGGCGAAGACTCGCTCCCCCTCGGCACCCGCGGGCTTGGTCACGCCGCGCACCCGTGCGTGCGCGAGCGGGCTGCGCACGAACGCCACGTCCATCGCGCCGGACATCGCGATGTCGGCGACGAACTCGCCGCGCCCGTGCAGCAGCCGACAATCCTCCTTGCGTGGCAGGCTTGCCCCGACGCCTCTCTCGCTGCCCATCGTACGTTCCTCAGACTGCCGTTCCGGAATCACGATATCGTACGCTGCCTATGGAATCTTCCGAAGTTGCAACGCATCGGGATCAAGGGTGATCATGGTCTCAGGCCGCTGCGCCCCGGGGACGGGGCGTGTCCGGTTCGAAGGAAGTACAACGTCAACCCGCACGGAGTGCAGGAGGAAAGAAGATGAAGGATTCGAAGAGAAGCAGGCCGGTTTCGGGAGTGAGCCGCCGGCGATTCATCAAGGGCACCGCGGTCGGGGTCGCCGTCGCGGGGTTCCCCGCGATCGTCCGCTCCGCGAACGACCGCAAGATCGTGATACGCGATCCGGGCGGCCCCTTCACCCCGGGCTTCGGCGCTGCCTACTACGAGCCGTTCACCAAGGCGTCCGGCATCACCGCCGTCGGAGTGCAGGGGCCGCACGAGCCGACCGGCATGATCCGGGCCATGATCGAGGCCAAGAATTACACCTGGGACATGGCCTTGCTCAGCAAGGCGTCGCACCAGTCCCTCGTCAACATCGGCTACCTCGAAAAGGTGTCTCCGGAGGGCGGACCGGGGTCGAACGCGAGCAAGATCCCGGAAAACATGCGAGGCGAGTACATCGCCGGCAACGACGTGTATGCCACCGTGATGGTGCATCGCGCCGACACGCCGCTTGGCAAGAACCCTCCCAAGGACTGGAAGGATTTCTGGAACACGAAGGATTTCCCGGGTGTGCGCTCGATGCACAAGCACCCCTTCGACACCCTCGAGTTTGCGCTCATCGCGGACGGTGTCGCCCCCGACGCCAAGGCGATCTATCCGATCGACACGGATCGGGCCTTCAAGAAGCTCGACGAGATGAAGCCCGAGGTCGACATCTGGTGGACGGGCGGGGCACAGACGTCGCAGCTCATCAAGACCGGTGAGGTCGATCTGCTCTACACCTGGAACGGGCGCGCGCAGGTGGCGATCGACGACGGGGCGCCGGCCGTCATCCATTGGCACCAGGCGATGTGGACGTTCGAGGGCTGGTGCATCCTCAAAGGAGGGCCGAACGTGGATCTGTGCCGCGAGTTCATCGAGTTCGCCGCCGATGCCGAGGCGCAGTCGCGGTTCACACCGCACGTCGCCTATGGTCCGACGAATGCGGGGGCCTACCAGCACATCCCCGAGGAGCGGGCCAAGGTGCTGCCCACGAATCCGCAGTATTTCTCTTCCATGATCGAGACCGATACCGACTGGTGGGGGAAGAACAAGGAGACGATCGGCGAGCGTTTCAATC